>NZ_QKOB01000019.1 GCF_003226535.1 Meiothermus sp. Pnk-1
GGCCGTTTGCGCGAACCCCCCTAAAAAGGGTTCCGACGCAGGGTGGGGGAAGGTGAGGGGAAAACGGGTTTTCAATGTCCCCTAGCCGATTTCTCGGCTTGCGCGAACCCCCCCGGGTTTTGGCGCTTGCTTGGGGTTCGCGCAACTTCAAGTTACTACAACCCCCATAGCTGGCCAATCCAAAAGAGGATCAAGACGGCCTAGGCCGATTGCTTGCCTGCTCAGGGCTTCATCGCCTCCGGGTAGAGCACCGCCTTCAGGTAGCTGTCCCGGAAGAGCAGTTGGGCCATCCGCTGCAGGTCCTGCGAGGTGAGGCCCTCTACGGTGGTGAAGTAGCCCTGGGTGTCGTTGGGGTCGAGATCGGGGTACTGGGCGAAATTGACCAGGCGGTTGAGCCAGAAGCCGTTGGTGCGCAGGGCCTCCTCGCGGGCGCGTTTGAGCTGCTCGCGCACCTTGTTCAAGTTCACCTCGCTGGCCCCTTGGGTCTTGACCTCCTCGATCACCTTGGCCAGGGCCCCCAGCAGCTCCTCGGCCTTCTTGGGGTCACAGCTGAATTGGATCAGGGCGCTGGCCTCGGGATAGGGATCGCGGACCAGGTTGACGTTCACCCCGGCGCTGTAGATCCCGCCCAGCTTTTCGCGCAGTTCCTCGGTGATGCGGATGTCCAAGAGGTTTTGCAGCGCGGAGGCCGCCACGCCATTCTTGAGGCTGAACTCGAGGGGCGCCGCGTAGTACATCACCGCGTAGCCGCGCTCGTCCTTGCCGCGGTAGACGTTTTTCTCCACCTTGGCGGGGTTGGTCTTGGGGAAGACGTTCTTCCAGGTGTCCTTGGCGTTCTTGGTGGGCAGGGTTCCCAGGTACTTCTGGGCAAAGTCCTTGAGCTTTTCCTCGTCGAAGCTGCCCACGAACACGAAGGTGAAGTTGGCGGCGTTGGAAAAGCGCTCCTTGTAGATGGCCAAGCCCCGCTCGCGGTCGAGCTTTTGCAGGGCTTCGGGGCTGAAGGCGTGGCCCCGGAGGGTGCCGGGCAGGCGGTACTCGTCGAGCACGTCTTGGAGGGCGCTGATGGGGTTCAGGGCGCGGTTTTGCGCGGCCTCGAGGCGGCTTTGCTTCTCCTTTTCAAAAATAGCCTGGTCAGCCCGGGGCTGGGTGAAGTAGAGGTAGACGAGCTGGAAGAGGGTCTCGAGGTCTTTCGCCGTAGAGTTCCCCTGCATCCCCTCCTCGCGCTCGTTGATGAAGGGCGTGACCGCCACTTGCTTCCCGGCCAGCACCCGGACAAGCTGGCTGCGCTCGAGGGCGCCCAGGCCGCTCTGGTCCACTACCGCGGGGATGATGCGGGCTTCGGGGTAGTCCTCGTCGGAGTAGAGCGAGGCCCCGCCGGGGCTGTAGGCCCTGAAGAGCACCTCGTCGGCCTTGAAATCGGTCTTCTTGTAGAGCACCCGGGCCCCGTTGGCCAGCACCAGCTCGGTGTAGGTGGGTTGTTTGTTCTCCTTGAGGATGGCCGCGGGAGCGGGGATCTTCTCCAGCAGCGCGGCGTTGGTAGCGTTCTCCTGGTAGGCCTGGACCGGCTTGGCCTCGGCCTGGGCCACGACCTTCTGCAGGTCGGCCTCGCTCAAGGGGGCCAGGCCGGCTTTCTCCGGGCGGATGGCCAGCACGTCCTTAGGCCCGCTCAGGAAGGCTTGGGCGTAGGCGTTCAGGTCGCCCAGGGTCAGCTCGCCGATAAAGCGCTGGGCCAGCTCGTAGTCGGTCTGGTCCGAGGTGGACACCGCCCCGCTCAGGAAGACCTCCACGTAGGCGTCGGCCAAGTCGCTGCTGTTGCGCTTGTCGCGCTCGTTGAAGTTCTTCTGGTAGCGGGCCAGCAGCTGGGCTTTGGCCCGCTCGAGCTCGGCCTGTGTAAAGCCCAGCCGGGCCCGGCGCAGCTCGGTGACCAAAGCCTCGAGGGCGGTCGCCTCCTGGCCCTCGCGGGCTTGGGCGCTCAGCTCCTCTACGTCGTGGGTGCGCACAAAGCCGCTCCTCCCGGCCTCGGCCTGCAGAAAGGGCGGGTTGGGGCCATTGGCCAAGTCGTCCAGGCGGGTGGCCATCATGGCCGCGAAGAGTTCGCTGCGGATGCGGTTTTTCACGTCGCCCAAGGTGCGCTCGGGGGCCGCGGGCTTGAGCCCGTAGAGGCTCACCTGGGTGGCGGGAAACTCGGGGTCGCTCAAGACTTTGTAGGCGTCGGCGGCTTGTGCAGGGATGGTGTAGCTCTGCCGCGGACGGGGGTTGTCCGGATTCTTGAGCCCGGCGAAGTTCTTCCGGATGATCTCCTCTATCGCCTTGGGGTCGAAGTCGCCCACCGCCACCACCGCCATCAGGTCGGGGCGGTACCAGTCGCGGTAAAAGCGCCGGATGGCCTCGGTGGGGCTCGAGCGCACGATCTCCATGTCCCCGATGGGACGGCGCAGGGCGTAGCGCGAGCCGGAGGTTAGTAGCTCGATAAGTTGCTTGTTGATCCGCCCGCTGGCGGTGCGATCGCGTAAGCGCTCCTCCTCCACGATCACCCCGGACTCGGCCTTGACGTCGGCCTCCGCAAGGGTAGCCGACTGCGCCCAGTCTTGCAGCACGTCGAAGGCTTTCTGCACCACCGCGGGGTCGGTGGTGGGGATCTTGAGGATGTAGACCGTCTCGTCGAAGCTGGTGTAGGCGTTGATGTCCGGCCCGAAGCGCATCCCGATCTTTTCCAGGAAGTTGATGATCTCGAGCCCGGGGAAGCGCGCGGTGCCCTTGAAGAGCATGTGCTCGAGGAAGTGGGCCAGCCCCTTTTGGTCGTCGTCCTCCTGGTTGGAGCCGGCATTGACTACCAGCCGCAGCTCGGCCCGGTCTTTGGGCTCGCTGTTTTTCCGCACGTAGTAGGTAAGCCCGTTGGAAAGCTTCCCGATGATCACATCCCCCGCCACCGGCAGGGGCTGATCGAGGGCCGCTTGTCCCACAGCCATCCCTACCAGCAGGAGCGTCGCCGCTACAAGTCGCCGCATTTTCTCCTCCTAAGGCAGAAGTTTATAGAAATCCCCGGTTCCCCAGATGATGGCTCGGTGAGGGAGCCAGCTCAGCGCTAGACAAAGCGGACCGGGCGAGCGAGGGCCTCTTGCAGCCTCTGCCGGTACTCTCGCGGCGAGACTTCGTAGGCCCCGAAGCGCTCCAGGTGGGGGTTTTGCACCTGCACGTCGAAGAGGACAAACCCCCGCTGCCGCAGGTGCTCTACCAGCCGCACCAGTGCGACCTTGGAAGCCTCCGGGACCGCGTAAAACATGCTGTCCCCGATAAAAGCCCCGCCCAGGGCCAGCCCTAAAATCCCTCCGGCCAGCTCGCCTCGGTACCAGCTCTCAAAGCTGTGGGCGAACCCAGCCTGGTGAAGCCGCAGGTACATCTGGGCCAGCTCGGGGGTCAGCCAGGTCTCGCTGCTATAGCTCCAACCCCGGGTGGCGCAGCCCTCCACTACCCCCATAAAGTCAGCGTTGATGCGAATCTCAAAGCGCCCCGAGTTGAGCGCCCGGCGCAGCGAGCGCGGTACATGGAAGCGTTCGTCCAAGGGCATCAGCGCCCGGAGCGGGGTGCCGTAGGCCCGCTGGTCGAACCAGCCCACGCCGTCCGCGAAACCTAGCGGGAAATAACCCTGCGCGTACAGCTCGAGGATCGCGGCTACGTCCACATCTTTACGTTACCGCAAGCGGGGCTCGAGACCGCCCCCTCGAGCCCCAGCACCCGGAAGAGAAATGCGTAGATATCGGCTTTTTCCTCGGGTGCTCCCGCGCCGGGATCTGCTAAAGTCAACGCATTTTGCACTTCGATCCAGGCTCGGGTCTGCGGGCCGTTGGGGTCTTCCAACCAGCGATAGGGATCAGGGATTTTGCGGCCGTGGAGTTCGTCTACGTGATTGGCGGTAGGGGTGAAGGGATACTCGAGGCGAGACGTGCCCCCATTATGACCCGCCGGTCAGAATCGCAACCCCTTAATCGTTCAGGTAGGCCTAGATGGCCGGCGAAGGGTTCGACTCCGGACGTTCGTGCGCAGCGAGGTACTTCTCGGCCACCATCGCCGCCCGGGTTCCAGCCCCCACGCTGGTGCCGAGCTGGCGGTAGATGGGATCGGCCACGTCGCCCGCGGCGAAAAGCCCCGGCACCGAGGTGTACACCTCGTCCTTCACCTCCACGTAGCCGTCGGGGCGCAAGGCCACCAGTCCCTTTACGAACTCGGTGTTGGGGACATGGCCGATGAAGACAAAAACCCCATCGGTCTTGAAGTCGTAGACCTGGCCGGTCTCGAGGTTGCGCAGCCGCACCCCGGTCACCGCCTCCTCCCCCAGGATCTCCTCCACCACGGTGTTCCAGAGGAAGTGCATCTTGGGGTTGGCGAAAGCCCTGGCCTGGGCGGTCTTGTTGGCGCGCAGCTCGCCGCGGCGGTGGATCAGGGTGACCTTAGAGGCGAACTTGGTGAGGAAGAGGCCCTCCTCCACCGCCGCGTCCCCTCCACCCACCACCACCACTTCCTTGCCCCGGTAGAAGAATCCGTCGCAAGTGGCGCAGGTGCTCACCCCACGCCCGTAGAACTTCTCCTCCCCGGGCACCCCCAGCTTCTTGGGATTGGCCCCGGTGGCCAGGATCACCGCCCTGGCCCGGTAAGTCCGCTCAAACCCCTTTACCCAAAAACCCTCTTCGCTCCGCTCAATGGCCTGTACCTCGTCCATCAGGAGTTCCGCGCCGAACTTGCGGGCTTGGTCTTCCATGCGCTTGGCCAGTTCAGCGCCGCTGATGGCCTCGGGGAAGCCGGGGTAGTTCTCGACCTCCTCGGTCTGGGCGATCTGCCCACCGGGGAGGCCCTTCTCGAGGATCAAGGTCTTGAGGTTGGCCCGACCCGTATAGATTGCCGCGGTAAGGCCCGCCGGGCCGCCCCCCACGATCACCACATCGTATTCGCTCACAGCTCTACCCCCTGCTAGCTAACAGGCTACACCGTATATCCGGGGGGGAGCGTATTCAGGCTGACAAAATACCTCTAGGGGGTATATGAGGGGGGAGAAACATCCCCGGCCAAAGCCGGGGATTGTTTGGTGACCCCAAGGGGATTCGAACCCCTGCCGCCGCCTTGAAAGGGCGGTGACCTAACCGCTAGTCGATGGGGCCAGGCAGTACACCGTCCCGGGGTTGGTAGCCCCGGGCCGGCCGCTTGGCTGGGGCGCGTGGATTCGAACCACGATTGGCGGAGCCAGAATCCGCAGTCCTGCCGTTAGACGACGCCCCAAGGGGGCACACCGGGCTTACGACCCATCTAACCGGCTTGTGCAAACGGCCCGAAGTCGGGCAACCGACATGGTACACTCAACCCGTTAGGTTGGCAAGCCCCTTTGGGCCTGTCCGACCCAGCACCCAATGTCGAGCGATCACCCTATGGACATCGAACAGCAGGTGTTGGAAGCCTTAAGCTCGTACGTATCCCGCGGGGCCGCCCTCAACCTCCTTCAGCGGGCGATCAAGGCGGGGGGGCGTCCTCCCCTTTCCCCTGAGGACTGGGCCCGGGTGATCGAGGGGCCACTGATGCGCGAGCTGACCCAAGTCCTGCCGGTGAGGGGGGTTTTACCACCTTTCAAGGCCATCCTAGCCAAGCTACGCTCGAGCCCCACCCCCCCGCCTGCCCCCGTCCCTTCCCCCGACGAGGAGCCCGAGGCGCCCCCACCCCTCGAGCAGATACCTCTTTCCGATCCGGTCGCGCGACAAGGTTTGGTGCAAAACCTGGCCCGGCTCGAAGGGGTAGTCGGGGTTATCCTGGAGACCCCCTACGGGCGCGAGGTCCGCGCCCCGGGGCTGGGGCCGGAATTTGCCCGGATGGTCGGCACCGCCCACCGACTAATCGTCACCCGAGGAAGCTATTCCATGTTCTACACTGTGTTGGAGTCGGCCCAGTTGCTGATCCGGCCCATGCGGGTAGGGTGGATCGCGGTGCTCGCCCGTGGAGAGGCCAACCTGGGAGCCCTGATGTACCGCTTGCGGTACATCGAGGGCCTGCAAGAGGTGGAGCACCCAAGCTAGCCTAGGAAAGCGAATATGTGCGTCTGGCCAAAGACACCCCTGAAGAAAGCGCCCTACCGGGAGGTTATGAGATGAAGCGTTGGCTGGCAGTCTTGGTTCTCGCCACGTTAGTTTGCTCTATGGGGGCCTCGGCAGCCCCGATTGCCACCGTGTATGACCAGCTCGCAAGCAGCCTAGCCCAGGTGCAGAACCTGCAAAGCCGCAACCCCGCGCAAGCCCTGACCCTGCTCAACGACGCTCAGAACCGCTTCCGAGGCTCAGCCAGCGACCTGGCCTCTCAGCTCAGCGACGGGATTCTGCGCAACCTCGAGGACGCCAAGGTGGCCATCCAGCGCCGCAGCCGCACCGACCTCGAGGCGCGCATCCTGGTGATCCGGGGCATCTTGGGCAAAGCCCTGTACGACGCCTACTTCGCCGCCGTCACGGCCAAACAAATCCCCCAGGCCCAGGAGTTGCTGCGCCGCCTGATAGCGGCGAGCGAGCTCCCGGCCACCCTACCCGAACAGGCCACCGCGCTGGCCAACGCCGCCAACCTCAACGGCCTGCGGCTGCTTTTTGAGCGCGTCTACGCGCAAAACATGCTCAACGCCATCAACCGGGCGCGCAGCCAGGCCAGCCTCCAGGCCGCCTATCTCGACACCACCCGAGCTTACGCCCTGTACCTGGTGGTCCAGGACTCGCCTCGGGCCAACGGGCTCTCCGCACAGGATTTTGTGGGAGCGCTGGCCAAGCTCTCGGCTAACCAGGCGGAGGATTTCCGTAGCCAAGCTCGAGCCCTGAGCCAAAAGATCCAAGCCTTCCTCCAACAGATCGGGAGCCGACCGTCCAGTCAATCCGCGCAGGCCGTCACCCCCCCCGCCAGTGGGGGGGTGGCTGCCCAAAGCCCCACGCCCCACCCTCAGAGCAAACCCCAAACCACCCCGCCCTCGCCGATTCCCGCGGTCTTGGCGCAGCCCAGCGCCCCTGCCGAGGACGCCTACCAGCGCCTTCTGGGAGATGTGCGCTTCTTGCTGAGCGACCCCGCCCAGGCCGAGCGGGTCACCGAGCAGCTCACCGGGGCAGGGATTTTCAGCATCGATGACTGGAAGCGCGCGGTCCTCGAGGTCAAAGGGCAGGCCATCACCGCCCAGTCGCAGGTGCAGGTGGGCCGCTTCGAGCAAGCCCGCCAGACCCTGCGGCAACTCCAGTCCCAGTACCGCAGCCAGGTCGAGCCGATCGTGGCCGCTCTCAACCCCGCCCTCGCCGAACGCACCAACCAGCTCATCGGCGCCATGCAGCAAGCGGTGGGGCTGCGCACCACCGACTTCAGCGTGCTCTCCAACGAGCTGGAAGAGTCCCGGCTGGCCCTCTCCCGGCAGAGTCTGGGCTTCGGCCATAACTTTCAGGTAAGGCTTCAGCTCCTGCTTTTGGGCCTGCCCCGCGCGGTGCTCTTCATCCTAGCCGGGCTGTTAGCGGTGATCCCCCTGTACCTCCTCGTGCTGACCTTCGGCGGGCGCAACATCTACTGGCGCTTCTTGGGCCTGGCCTTCTTCTTCCTGCTGTTGCCAGCGATGCTCGAGGGCCTCTCCTACATCGGCTCGATCCTCGCGGACTACGGCAACCTGCCCTTCTTCGGCGCGCTGGCCAACCTCTCCATCCAGCAAAGCGTAACTGCCCAGATGTTCTGGGCCCTCACCCTATTCTTGGTGATCGCCTTCGCAGGGATTGGGCTGCGTGGGATTGCTATCCAGTTCGGGCTGTTGCAGAACGCCCGCACCCCCTTGAGCAATACCCAGCCAACCGGTGTCTCCGTAGGCCGCGTGGACCCCAAGATGACCACCGAAACCCTGGTCGAGTGGGACGAAGAGTTTTGAGGTCCCCGCCTCCGGTGACCCTGGAGGGGCTTTTTACCAGCATGAACCCTTGGGAGGCGGAAAGGGTGGGATAATATCCTTAGAATGTCGCTTTACCAGACCTTGCAGCAATCCCTCGAGCCCCTCCTGGGTAGCCGCACCCAAACCGTGCTGGAAGAGGGGGTGCGGCGGCTAGGGGTGAGCCCGGAAAGCCTCCAGGTAGCACAAGCCGAAACCCTGCTCAAGCGGCTCGTCTACCGGGAGCTTCAAGCCACCCGCCCCGCCTCTGAGGCCCGCCAGCAGATCGAGAGTCTCTTGCAAGTGATCCGCGAGCAGGAGGGGGTCTCCACCAAGCCTGCCGCCCCCCCGCCCCCGGTGCCCATCCCCTCCAGCGAGCCTCCGCTCGAGCCCCTCCCAGCCCCCGTGCGGGCCGAGGCCAGGCCCGCCAGCCTGGCCGACCTCGAGGCCGGGCTCAAGCGCATGGGGCTCTACCTGGAGTGGCCTGAGGTGAGCCGGCTGCGCAGCTTGGTGATGGTGATCAAACGAGAGCAGGAAAAGGGGGTCGAGCCCGAGGAGTTGCTCCGGGAAGGCCAGGGCCTCTTGGTCCAGCTCGAGGAGCGCTTGCAGGCAGCGCTGCTGCGCCAAACCCGCGACATCAGCGATCTGGAGGCGGCCCTTAACCGGGTGAGCAGCGTGGGCGGCCCCAAGGTGCGCCGCCTGGAGGCGCTGCTGCGGCAGATCAAGGAAGCGCACGCGAGCGAGACCCTGGCCCCCGGCGAGGTGGAGCGGGCTCGCTCCATCGCCGCCGAGCTGCGCAAGCTGGTGGAATCCAGCGTGGTGCAGAACCCCACCTTGGAAAGCCGCCTCGAGCCCGAGGTCCCGGTACCCGACGAGACGGCGGAGTTCGTGATGGAGACCCCCCCCGAGCCGCCCCGTGCGGACGGTTCTCCCGCCTCCGAGCGCTACCCCACCTTCGAGATCGATTTTGGCGAGCTTACCGAAGAACAGCTGGGCAAGATCCGCGAGATCGACGTGGCGGAGGACCGCCGCGCCCTCGAGACCCTTAAGGAGCGCTACGCCGGGGTGCTCTCCCGCAGCGAGGTGGCCCCCCTCCTGGAGCGCCTAGAGGCCCAGCTAGCCACGGGCGAGCCGCTGGGGGCAGCCCTCCCAGAGTTCGAGGCCAAGCTCAAAGCCGCTCTCAAAGAGGCCCTCTCGGAGGCTAGGGCACGCTACGAGTGGCTGGCCGAGCGGCTGCGCGAACTCGGCCATGAGCCTCTCGAGGAACTGGCTCCCAAGCTCGCGGGGGTGACGACCCGGCTCAACGTAGCCTTTGAGACCTTGCAGGCCGGGGTGATCCCCGAAGACCTGGCGGCGCTGGGGGAAGCGCTCGAGGCGCTGGCGCAAGAGGCCAAAAGCCTGCGCGAACAGAAAGCCCGCGAAGCGCGCCTACGCCAAGCCCTCGACACCCTGCGCGGCGAGGCCGAGGCGGCCTTGTCGGCCTACCGCGGGCAGCCCACGGTGGAAGTCTTCTTCAACCAGCTGGCCGGTGCCCAGCCCCGCGAGGAGAGCCTCCAGGTGTTGCGCCGGGGGCTCTCCGGGCTGCTCGAGGCGCTAGCCCGTGAGCGCGAGGAGGAAAACCTGCGCCGCAGCAGCCTGCGCTCCGCCTTACAAGCGCTACCCAGCCTGGACAGCCTCGAGCCCCAGCGCAGCCGTCTGCTGGCCGAACTCAACGATACCAGCAAGCCCCTGGCCGAACTCGAGGCCGAGATGCAGCGGCTGGTGCGGGAATTCCAAGGCCAAGTCAGCATGCGCTTGGAGGCCCTGCGCCGCCGCTCGCTCAAACTGGGCTTTGCCATCCCCGGCTTGGAATCGGCCCTAAACGCCTTGCAAAGCGGCCAGGTCCCCGATCCCCAACCCCTGGAGCGGGCGCTCGAGGAAGTCCTCACCCAGCGCCGCAACGCCCTACTGGCCCAGCTGGCCCAGCTCGAGGGGCAAGCTCAGGCTTTGCGCGGGGTGGGTGGAGAAGCAGTGCTGAGCGAGATCGCCCAATTCCGCTCGCGCCTCCAAGCGGGAGAACTCCCCGACCTCACCCCGCTGCACGAAACCCTCCGCCAAGCTCAGCGCGCGCTGGAGGTCTTGCGCGGCCAGCTCCAGATCCGCATCGCCAGCCTGCTGGTGGACTACCACGAACAGGCTACCATCGGCGGCGAGACGGTATTCAGGTTACGCCCCATGATCGAGTTTCTGGCTGCCGCTCAGGAGCGCATGGGCAAACTGGGGGTGAACGGGCTGTTGGACGTGCGGCGTACCCTCGAGGAGGCCCTACCGCTGGCTGCGCAGCTCCAAGAAGAGTACCAGGCCGCTCAGCGCCTCAAGGAGGAGCTCAAAGGGGTCAATATCGATGAGCTGCTGGGCATCTTCGAGAGCAAGCCCGCCAAGGAGGAAAAGCCCATCCAACACCCTGCTCTGGCTTCGTTCCAGGGGCGCGGGGTGGAGGGCTTAGCCCTGCTCGGCCCCTCGGGGTTGATCGAAGGCCACCTCCCCTTTCCCATCAGCGTAGCCCAGGCCCTATTGGAGGACTTCCGCCGCATGGGCGAGGATCTGGGCTGGCAACCCGCCCGGCTGGCGGTACTCTCCTTGCCGGAGACCGCTTTGATCCTGGCGCCGCTAGGCCAGAAGGGGCTGGTGGTACTGGCGGAGAAGGGGCTGCTCTCGAAGCTCTTGACCCAGATCGAAAAACACCGCGACGAGCTGGCGGCGATGTAGCCGCACGTCCTACGTCGAGGTCGGGGCAAAACTGGTCCGATAACAATCCGCGAGGCTCCGCCGCGTTTTTCTGGCATGCGAGGGCGGAGGAGCTGCCGTGAGGCAGCCCCTGGCCCCAATCCTGATCCCGTCCCTAGTCCCTTGTGACCCTCGCCTGATACACTTGAGGAAGTGTCGCAAGCGGTGGATATAAGCCCAACCCAGCTCTGGACTCGCCTCGAGCCAAAACTCACCCACCTGCCTCCCGCCGAGCAGGAGCGGGTTCGTGCCGCGCTAGACTTCGCCTTTGTGGCCCACCGGGGCCAGCTGCGTAAGTCCGGTGAGCCCTACATCGTCCACCCGGTGGCGGTGGCCGAGATCCTGGCCGAGCTGGGCCTGGACGCCGAGACCTTGATGGCGGGCCTCCTCCACGACACCGTGGAGGACACCGAGGTCAAACCCGAAGACATCGAGGAGCGTTTCGGGGCAGCGGTGCGGCGGATCGTGGAGGGCGAGACCAAGGTCTCCAAGCTCTACAAGCTGGCCCACCAAGACTCCAAGGAGGAGCCCAGCCTGGAGGAGCAGCGGGCTGAGGACCTGCGGCAGATGTTCATCGCCATGGCCGAGGACGTGCGGATCATCATCGTCAAGCTGGCCGACCGGCTGCACAACCTGCGCACCCTGGAGTTCATGCCGCCCCACAAGCAGACCCGCATCGCCCGGGAGACCCTGGAGATCTACGCGCCGCTGGCCCACCGGCTGGGCATCGGGCAGATCAAGTGGGAGCTCGAGGACCTCTCCTTCCGTTACCTCGAGCCCCAGGCCTACGCCGACCTCCTGAGCCGGCTCAAAAGCCACCGGGCCGAGCGCGAGGCGGCGGTAGAGCGGGGCAAGGAGGCGCTGGAGGCGGTTTTGGCGCGCGACTCGGTGCTGGGGGCCTCGATCCAGGGCTATGAGGTCACGGGCCGCACCAAGCACCTCTACTCGATATGGAAAAAGATGCAGCGCGAGGGCCGCGCCCTCGAGCAGATCTACGACCTGCTGGCCCTGCGGGTGATCCTCGAGCCCAGGCCTAGCTCCAACCCGGAGGAAAAGGCCATGCGCGAGAAACAGGTCTGCTATCACGTGCTGGGGTTGGTCCACGCCCTCTGGCAGCCGATCCCGGGCCGGGTCAAGGATTACATCGCCGTCCCCAAGCCCAACGGGTATCAGTCCTTGCACACCACGGTCATCGCCGGCTCCGGCTTGCCCCTCGAGGTGCAGATTCGCACCCGGGAGATGCATCACATCGCCGAATACGGCATCGCCGCGCACTGGCTCTACAAACAGGGCCTCACCGACCCCGAGGAGATCAAACGCCGGGTGGACTGGCTCAGGAGCATCCAAGAATGGCAGGCCGAGTTCAGCAGCTCGCGCGAGTTTGTGGATGCGGTGACCCGCGACCTTCTGGGGGGGCGGGTGTTTGTCTTCACCCCCAAAGGCCGCATCATCAACCTACCGCGCGGGTCTTCCCCGGTGGACTTCGCCTACCACATCCACACCGAAGTGGGCAACCACATGGTGGGGGCCAAGGTCAACGGGCGGATCGTGCCACTTTCCTACGAGCTGAAAAACGGCGAGATCGTGGAGATCCTCACCGCCAAGACCGCCCATCCCTCCAAAGACTGGCTGGAGTACGCCAAAACCCGCTCCGCCAAGCAGAAGATCCGGGCTTTCTTCCGCGCCGACGAGCGGGCCGAGACGCTGGAAAAAGGCCAGCGCGCTCTAGAGAAATACTTCAAGCGCCGGGGCCTGCCCCTGCCCAAGGAGAGCGCCCTCGAGGAGGTAGCCAAGAAGCTCGTTCGCCACGCCTCCCCTGAGGACTTGTACATGGCCTTAGCCCAGGGCCGGGTCACCACCCAGCAGATCGCCCGGATCCTGGTCCCCAAAACCGAAGAGGCCGTCGCCGCCAAGCCTAAACCGGTCAAGAACGAACTGGGCATCCGGCTCGAGAACGACCTGGCTGCCCCCCTCAAGCTCGCCAGCTGCTGCAGCCCGGAGAAGGGCGACCCCATTCTAGGCTACGTGACCCGAGGGCGCGGGGTGAGCATCCACCGAGCGGGCTGCCCCAACCTGAGGCGCCTCCTGGAGCAAGACGCAGGCCGGATCGTAGCCGCCCACTGGGAGGGGGTAGGCTGGGGCCGGGTGACGAACCTCGAGATCACCGCCCGGGACCGGGCGGGGCTGATGCGCGACGTGATGGACGTGATCGCCGGGGCCGGGATGAGCGCTATGGGCATCGAGAGCCGCATCCTGGGCGAGAGCGCCCACATGAAAGTGCGGCTCGAGGTGGGGGAGGCCGAGCGCGCCATACTGGAAAACCAGATCCGCCAGGTGCCGGGCGTGCGCAACGTACGCTGGACCCAGTAGGGGCCAGACCTGGGCATGATGATCCTCTCCTTGGCCTTTAGCCTCGGCGTGGCCTTTGCCGTGGGCTGGCTGGCCGAGCGCCTGGGTTGGCTGCGTCCGAAAAGCGCCTGGGCCGCCGCCTGGGTGGGCGGCTTGCCGCTGTGGGCAGGAGGGATTCCGGCGGCTCTCGCGGTGATATTGCTGGCGGCCTTGGGTAGCACCGCCTCCCGCCTCAACCCCCGAAGCCGCGACCAAAAGGGCCGAACCGCCCTCCAAGTCCTGGCGAATGGGCTCCCCGCCGCTTTGGGCATCGCGCTCGGCGCTCCCCTCTTCTTCCTGGGGGCCATCGCCACCGCCGCCGCCGATACCCTGGCGACCGAGGTAGGAGCCCGCTCGAGCACGGCCTGGCACCCGCTCAAAGGACCAGTATCCAGTGGAACCAACGCCGCCATAAGTTTGCCGGGAACGCTGGGCCTCGTCGTCGGGGCGATGATCTTCGGGCTTTTCGGGCTCGCCCTCGGCCAACCGGTCTGGCCCATCGCGCTCGGTGGCATCGCCGGAGCCTTCGCCGATACCCTGCTGGGCCTCCTGGAAGACCGGCTCGAGGGATGGTCCAATGACCTCACCAATCTCCTCGCCACGACCCTGGGGGGCTTTTTCGCCCTGGGGCTGGGCAGGGAAATTTTGTGTTGACTACACCCTATAAAGCGCTTTATAGTGCAGCCATCCTCTACCAGGCCTGGGGAGGTAGCGAGACAACAGGCATCCTCAAGGCAAACAAACCCGTTCCACGGAGGATCTATGCGGTCAATCGCTGCTTTGACCATACCTCTGATTGCGCTGTTATCAAGCTGTACCCAGCCCTCTACCACCCTTCGCGGCTTCGTGTACCAGTCCGTAAGCACGGGCGGTAACCCGGTGGCCGGAGCCCAGGTGCAGCTACAGGTGGGCGGCTCTACCAAGTCCGCCGTCACCGACTCCACCGGGGCTTTTTCCCTGACCTACAGCGGGGGAACGAACTTCAGCCTCACGGTGATCCCTCCAGCCGGCTCAGGGCTAGGTGCGGTAACGTATGACGGGGTTGCGGTGGCGACCTATAACGATCAATACGGAGCCGCCGGGGAGATGAACATCTACCTGCCGGGAGGCCCCTCGGTTGCCCTCCCCGGAAGCCGCAACACCTTCGGCTGCATCTACGGGAACCTCCTCGACACCGACGGAACCACCCCGGTGGTGGCCGCGCCGCCCTCCACAGCCCCCGACCGCACTTCTCCGGCGGCTTGCAATGGCACCCAGCCGGAGGGCGTTTTTAACGATGGGAGCACGGCCATCAGCCCGGGCGAGAACGGCCTGGTGCTCTTCGGGGGTTTACGGGTGGTCACCACCGGGGCCGGCGGCTCCTTCCGGATTCCCCTCTTCACCGGCAACAACGGCTTCGCTTTTAGTGGCAGCCTGTGGGGCGGCAACTACACCGGCACCGACACCGGCGATCCCAATACCGCCACGGCTTACTTCTGGGAGAAGTTCGCCTTCAAACCCCGGGTCGACCTCTACACCAAACCCAGCAATTTCCCCGACACGCCTGTGGGCAACCTGGTGCTCGAGCCCTTCGATCCCGCCACCAACCCCAAGGTCACCACGCTCTCCATCACCCACGACACCTCGGCCCTTAGCGGCTTCGACTTCAGCGACCCCAGCAAGGCCCTCTCCTTTAGCCTCCCGCTCTTCAACCACGCCATTCACTCCGCCGGCATCGAGCTGGGCCAGTACTACCACCTGGGGGCGGGGGCCATGAACATGCGCATCGTCAAGCTCGACCCCGCCGCCCAAAGCCAGCAGATCGAAGTGGACAGCACCGCCCTCAACCTAGACACGTTGGCCCGCTCCACCGTCAAGCAGTGGCGCGACGGGACCAACCTGGGCACCCCGCTCACCGCCAAGTTCCTGGCCATCCCCAGCCTCCAGGCCCCCGCCAACAACACCACGGGCCAATCCCGCACCCCCACCCTCTCCTGGAAGGCCGTCCCCGAGGCCACCTTGTACGAGGTAGACGTCTACGACGCGAACGGCAAGCTGGTGTGGTACGGCCTTAGCAAAAATACTTCCCTCTCGGTCCCCGTAACCCTCGGGGCCAACCAGACTTACCAGTGGCAGGCTTTCGCCTACGAGGGCCTGGAGATGAGCGACGCCATCGGGCGCGACCTCGAGGCCACCCTAGCCGCGCGCTGGATCAATCCCCGGCACCTGGCCGGGCTCAGGCGCCTCCCGTCCAACCCGGTGAACGAGGCGTACGGGCGGATCGCCCAAGCCTATCTGGACACCCTGGGCTACATCCCCGCCACCAGGCCAGCGGGCCAGCGCTACCTACAAAACCTGCTCGCCAACGGCTACCGCGAATCGGCCAGCGAGACCTTCAGCTTCCAGACGGGCAACTAAAGGAGGTGGAGCATGCGCAAGCCCATCGCGTTTGTGATCACTGCGGCTATCCTCGCCGCCTGCAATACCCAGCCCGCCCCCCAAACCCAGGCCCCCGAGCTGACTACCCTGAACGGCAACCCGGCGGTAGCCGGAGAGATCTTGGTCAAGTACCAGGGCGGGGTCAGCCTGAGCTCGGTGCAGCCCCTCCGCGGCAGCCGACAGGTCTCGGCGTTTGGCGACGCCGATTGGGGTCAACTGGCGCGGGTGCAGGTGCCCAAAGGCCAGGAGCTCGCCTTCGCCGAGGCCTACTCGCACCAGGCCGGGGTAGAGTACGCCGAGCCCAACTACTGGGTGGAAAACCCGCGGGAGGAGGTGCAAGCGGTCAGCCTACCTAAAACCTCGGCACCCCGGCTGCAAGCCCTGCCCAGCCCCATCACCGATAAGTACTTTGTGGAAGTCCCAACGGGCGATCCCTTCGCCACGGCCAGCGTGGGCGGCAACGTCAACTACAGCAACGTGCCCTACCTGTGGGGCATCTACCGTACCCGGGCCCCTGCGGTCTGGGCCGCGGGCTACACCGGCCAGGGGGTGACCGTGGCGGTCATCGACGAAGGGGTAGACCTGAACCACGAGGACCTGGCGGCCAACATCTGGACCAACCCCAACCCCAATAACCCGAGCTGCCCCGGCCTGCACGGCTACGACTTCGCAGACGACGACGCCGACCCCTCAGATACCGGCGGGCACGGCACCCACGTGGCCGGGACCATCGCCGCAGCGGCCAACGGCAAGGGCGTGGTGGGCCAGGCCCCCGAAGCCAAGATCGCCGCGGTGCGGGCCCTGGGTTACCTTGGCGGCTCCAACTACATGCTGGTGCGGGGGCTAAAGTACGCTGCCGACTGCGGCTTCAAGGTCGCCAACAACTCCTGGGGCAGCGGGGCCAAGAGCAAGGCCTTTTACGATGTGATCAGCTACGGCACCCAGAAGGGCACGGTGTACGTATTCTCGGCGGGGAACTCCTTCCGCGAAGGTAACCGCCTGAGCTGGCCAGTCGGTTACAGCCCGGTGATCCCCGGGCTGATCGGGGTCGGGGCGACCTCGGCCAACAACCTGCGCGCGGGTTTCTCCGACGCGGGCGACTACGTGACGGTAGCGGCGCCGGGCCAGGGGATCCTCTCCACCATCCCCACCGTGCAGAACCCCAGCGACCCCTACGCCTACCTGCAGGGCACCTCGATGGCGGCCCCTCAGGTGAGCGGGGTGGTGGCCTTGTTGTTCTCGGCCAAGCCCAACCTGACCCCGCTCCAGGTGCGGGTGGCCCTCGAGCGCACGGCCAACGCCAGCCTCACTGGCCAGCTGGCCAAGCCTGATTACCGCACCCAAAACGCAGGCTGGTACGGCTACGGCCTGGTGGACGCCAAAGCCGCGCTGGACTACGTCTTGGCCAACTACTAACCCGCTCTAAGCTAATCCCAGGGGTTCTCAGAACTCCTGGGATTAAGGTTTGGGTATGCGCCTCATGTGCTTGATCGGACTATGCTTCGGCCTGGCGCTAGCCCAGGTGCCCCCGCCTAGGCCCCCGGAAGAGCCACGTACGCCACAAACGGTGACGCTCGAGGTCCAGGTGTGGCGGCAAGGCCAGCCCGCTGCCGGGCTGCGGGTGCTGCTGTGGCGGCTGGGGCCTGGGGGCCGGCAGCTCCCCGCTGAGATGGGGGGTGCTTTGCGCCTTACGGACTCCGAAGGCCGGGCCCGCTGGAACGGGCTCGAGCCCGGCCCCTGGGGAGTCCAGCTGCGCGACCCGCAAAGCGGGCTGCTGCTCTTGGTTCCGCTCACTGCGGATTTTATGGCCTCCCCCCTGGTGGTGGGGCCTTACCGGGTTCGGCTCAGCTTGACCCTCCAAGCCCCTGGCAGCTCCTTGCCGTGACGCCCCCCCCGACCGGGTGGCACAGATCCTTCGCAGACTCTGCCCGAGCTTTTGCCAGGAGATTAAGACCCCCCACCCCTCCCCTTGGTGCCAAGGCCCAAAATCGGTTCGGTAACCCGGGAGCCCTTACGCCATACGCGAAAAGCTAGGCGGCAAGCGCAGGAGGAGCGGAGATTTCATTCCAACAAGCAAGCCCATCGTGTCCCCAGACCGCTTACAGGGGCTGGGCAAGCAAAATCTTTCCGCTACAATAGGTCAAGCTATGCGCGTCATCGTGATCGGCACGCGGGGAAGCCTGCTTGCCTTGGCCCAAACCCGCTGGGTGGTGGAACGCCTCAAAGAAAACTGGCCGGAGGTCGAGTTCAAGACCAAGACCATTACCAACCGCAGCGATGATCCCGCCGCAGGCTTGCAAGACGCTTTGCGCAAGCGCGAGATCGACATCGCCCTGCACCCGCTACGGGACCTGCCCCTGGCCCAAGCCGAGGGGCTCCACCTCACCGCCGTAACCCGTCGGGTTGACCCCCGCGACGCCTTCGTGGGGCGCAGCGCCAAGCGCCTCGAGGATCTCCCCGCTGGCGCGGTGGTGGGGGCGCCCTCGCTACGCCGTAAAGCCCAGCTCCTGGCCTACCGCCCCGACCTGGCGGTACGCGAGATCAAAGGCGACGTGGACGATCAGCTCGAGGCTTTGGGAACCGGCGAGTACGACGCCATCATCATGCCCGCAGGGAGCTTGTTGCGGCTCGATCTGCGCAACCGCATAGACCAGTTCGTAGATCCCGAGATCCTGCTACCCGCGCCGGGGCAGGGGGCCCTGGGGCTCGAGGTGCGGCTAGGCGATGACTACGCCGAGGAGCTGGCCTACAGCCTCAACCATCGCCCCTCCAGCGATCGGGTCTGCGCCGAGCGGGCCTTCGTTGCGGCTTTGGGCGTGGGCCTCGAGGCGCCGGTGGCGGCGTTGGCCTTTGTCGAGGACGACGGAACCCTGCGGCTCGAGGGGGGGGTTTTCTCCCCCGATGGCCGCGAGATGATCCGCGGGGAGATCGAGGGCGATGCGACGGAAGCCGTTGAGCTGGGCCATGAGCTGGCCCAGGACTTGCTGGCCGAGGGCGGGAAGGAAATCCTCGAGCAGGCTAAGGTGTATTAGAGGTTTTACGTCGTACGCTATATGCCAAAAAGCTTTTGACGTACGGCGTATAGCCTACGGCTATCTATGGCATTCCGCTCAGGATTCTGGTGTTTATCCTCCGATTTCGCTATACTCTCTTAAGCGATGGCGATTCAGCGGCTCACACGTCAGCGTAAAGCGGTGCTCGAGGTGGTCAAGCAAGCCCGCAACCACCCCGATGCGGCCTGGGTTTACCAGGAGGTGCGCAAGATAGTCCCCAACATCAGCTTGGGAACCGTCTATCGCACCCTAGACACCCTGGTCGAGGAGGGCCACCTGATCCCGCTCACCCGCGCCGGAGAAGCCACCCGCTACGACGCCAACACCGACGGCCACCTGCACATGATCTGCGAGCGCTGCGGCGAAATCATTGACCTGGATACCCAGATCCCCGACGTGCTGAGCGAGGTCCGCTCCCGGTTTCCCCACCTCGAGATCACGCGCGCGAGCCTCGAGTACCACGGCCTGTGTGAGCGCTGCCGAGGGGATTCGGGATCCTGAGGGCCTACCTCCACCCAGATGACGGATTCGCTGCGCTGGCTCCTGGCCCAGCAGAGGTTCACGAAGCCGGGCCTAGAGCGCATTCGGGCTTTACTCGAAGGCCTCCGCCACCCCGAAGGGACCTACCGCAGCGTTTTGGTGGGAGGCACCAACGGCAAAGGCTCCACCACCCAGGCGCTCTCGAGCATCCTCCGATCTGCCGGGTACACCGTCGCCACTTACACCAGCCCGCACCTGGTGCGCTTTGGCGAGCGGATTGTGGTGGATGAAGCGGAGATCTCAGACGACGAGCTGGAGGCGTTGCTCGACGAGCTCAGGCCTTTAGCCGAAGAGGTGGAGGCCTCGTTTTTTGAGATCGTCACCGCCATGGCCCTGCTCCACTTTGCTCGGCAGCGAGTGGACTGGGCCGTGCTCGAGGTCGGCTTAGGGGGGCGCTTCGACGCGACCAACGCGGTGGAGCCGGAGCTTTCCCTCATCACCTCGATTGGCCTGGACCACACCGAGATCTTAGGCCCGACCCCCAGCCATATCGCCCGCGAGAAGGCCGGGATCATGCGCCCGGGGAAGCCCGTCTTGACCGGGGCCGAGGGGGAAGGGCTCGAGGTGCTTAAGGCTTGCGCCGCCGAGGTGGGCGCAGAACTCCAGGTGCTGGGGGAGGATTTCGCCATTCGGGAGGTGAGGCCACAGGAGGCCGGGCTTGCCTTTACCCTCGAGCTTGAGGGGGAATCGCACCTGCTCCACACCCCCCTGCTGGGCCCCCACCAAGCCCGCAACCTGGCCCTGGCCGCGGCTGCGGCACGGAGGCTGGGCGTAGGACGGGAGGCGATACGCACAGGGCTCAAGCGGGTCCGGCACCCAGGCCGGCTGGAGCGGATGGGGAATATTCTCCTCGACGGAGCCCACAACCCCGAAGGGGCCTGGGCGCTGCGGCAAGCGCTGAAGGCCCACTTCCCCGACAAACCGCTGGTGCTCGTGCTGGCCCTATCGAAAGACAAAGACGCCCCCGCCATCGCCCAAGCGCTACACGACCTGGGGCCGGTCGTCCTGACCCGCTACGCCTCCCCCCGCGCGCGCCCTCCCGCGGAATTGCTGCCCCATTTCCCAGGGGCGCAGATCGCGGAAGACCCGCTTTCAGCGTTGCAAACAGCCCTATGTATGATCCCCCGGGACGGGCTGGTGGTGGTGGCAGGGAGCCTATACCTGATCGGGGAGATCAAGCGAAGATTGCAGGGGCTCGAGCCGGAGGAGCGCTGGCAGTAGGATTAGTCGCCCAGCAACAAGCGCACCAACTCCTCCGGCCTTTCCTGCTGCGGCAGATGCCCGCAGGCGGGGATAACCCGGAGCTTAGCGTCGGGGATGAGCGCCGCCAGGGCCTGTCCCGCGGTGACCGGCACGATGTAATCCTGCTCGCCCCAGACGATCAGCGTGGGTATCCGCAAGCGCTTTAAGGCCTCGCGGAACCTCGCGCCTTCGGTCAGGCCGGCCAAAGCCGCCTGGCGGAGGGTGGAGAAAAATGCCCGCCGCTGGCCGTCGCTCCAGACCCGGGCCCACACCCGCTGGCGCAGGAAAGCTCGCTCCTCCGGGGGTAGGGCCTCGAGGTCGGCGTAGTAGGGCCGCAAGGTGGCGTAGGCCTCGTCCTGAGAGGCCCGCAGGCGGGTATAGTAGCGCTCGCCCAGGCCGGGCACCAGCATCCGCAACAAGGCGGGCGAGACCCCACCGCCCAAGCTGGGGCCGTCCACCAGAACCAATCGGTTCACAAGCCGGGGGCGCTCGAGCGCCAGCCGGGCTGCGATCTCCGCCCCCAAGGAGTTCCCCACCAAGGCCACCCCCTCCAAGCCAAGCCCCTCCAGCAACGCCGCCACCGCCCGCACGAAAAAACCGGGCGTGTAGGCCCGCCGGGGGCGCTCCGTACGACCGAAGCCTGGAAGATCGGGGGCAATGACCCGGTGGGTCTGGGCCAATGCCGGGATCACCCGCCGCCAGGAGTCGGCTTCGTCGGCCAAGCCGTGGAGCAGGACGAAAACGGGGCCGCGCCCAGCGTCGTAAAGGTGAAAGCGCAAGCCGCCCGCGGGGACTTCCCGGCGATAGCGCCGGAGGCTTTCGGGCACATCAAACTGTGTGTTCATAGGGGTTTCTCCCAGACCCGCACCCCTTTTGAGTCTACCCGCTCGAGCCACTCTCGGTAGGTCATCCCCAAGCTCGGATGCCGGGCCTCGGGGATCAGGTCACATAGCGGGGCCAGCACGAAGGCCCGTTCATGCAGCCGGGGGTGGGGCAGGATAAGCCCTGGGGTCTCTATCACCTCCTGACCGTACAGGAGCAGGTCTAGATCGAGGGTGCGGGGCCCCCAACGCGCAGTGCGCTCCCGCCCCAAGGATTTTTCGATCTCCAGGAGGGCTTGCAGCAGGGCTTGCGGCTCGAGGCCAGCCTCGACCTCGGCCACCATGTTCAGGTAGGGCCCCTGCCCCGGCGGCCCCACCGGATCGGTCTGGTAGACCTGCGAGAGGCGCGACAGCCGGGTTCGCGGGAGGTGTGAGAGGCGGGAGAGCGCCAGCAGCAAGTACCCGGCCCGGTCGCCCAGGTTGGATCCCAAGGCAATATACGCCTTCACCCTTAACAGACTAAACGCGTATTCCCGCCAGGGTTGACAAGGGCGCCGCCCGCCCCGTAGGCTTGGCACAATGCTGCCGCGCTCGCGTAAACCTAGACACCGGGGATCGGGTTAGCCACGCGCTACACCTCCCCGGCCTGTTCCACGAGCAGGCCGGTTTTTTTCGGCAGTAGAATGAAGGCGTATTTTCGCCGAGCGGAGCGAGGAGAGGAACCATGCAAACCATCACCAATTGGCTCGAGGTCGAAAAGCAGCACGATTCCGGGGTGTACAACAAGCACGACGTGGTGATCGTGCGGGGCAAAGGAGCCCACGTCTGGGACTCGGAGGGAAACGAATACATCGACTGCGTGGGCGGCTATGGGGTAGCCAACCTGGGGCATTCCAACCCCGCCGTGGTCGAGGCGGTGAAAAAGCAAGCCGAGACCCTGATGGTGCTGCCCCAAACCCTCCCCAACGATCGGCGGGCCGAGTTCTACGCCGCCCTTACCGGCATCCTGCCTAAAGAACTCCGCCGGGTCTTCCCTTGCAACTCCGGCACCGAGGCCAACGAAGCGGCGCTCAAATTCGCCATGATGGCCACCGGAAAACGCAAGTTCGTAGCGGCCATGCGGGGCTTCTCGGGACGCACTTTGGGCTCGGTGGCCCTCACCTACGAACCCAAGTACCGCGAGCCCTTTGGGCCCTACGGCCACGAGGTGGTCTTCGTCCCCTACAACAACCTCGAGGCCCTGCGCGAGGCGGTGGACACAAACACCGCAGCGGTCCTCCTCGAGCCCGTCCAGGGCGAAGGTGGGGTGCGTCCGGCGACCCCTGAGTTTTTGCAGGCGGCCCGCCAGGTTACCCAGGAGCGGGGAGCGCTGCTGATCCTCGACGAGATCCAGACCGGGATGGGGCGCACCGGGAAGCGCTGGGGGTTCGAGCACTTCGGGGTGGTGCCGGACATTGTGACCATGGCCAAGGCCCTAGGGGGCGGGGTACCCATCGGGGCAGCGGTGATGACCGATAGCATCGCCAACGCCATGCCCAAGGGCGGGCACGGCGGAACCTTCGGAGGAAACCCGCTGGCGATGGCGGCGGGGGTAGCGGCCATCGGCTACCTCGAGAGTACCCGGCTGTGGGAACGGGCCGCCGAACTGGGCCCTTGGTTCATGGAGGAGCTGCGCCAGATCGGCTCGCCCAAGGTGCGCGAGGTGCGGGGGTTGGGGCTCATGGTCGGCCTCGAGCTCAAAGAGAAGTCCGCCCCCTACATCACCCGTCTCGAGCGCGAGCACCGAGTCCTCACCCTGGCTGCCGGACCTACCGTGATCCGCTTCCTACCGCCTTTGGTCATCAGCAAGGAGGACCTCGAGCGGGTGGTGGAGGCCGTACGGGCGGTGTTGCGCTGGAACCCCAAAGACTGAGATGACAGCCCCTCACCTCGAACCGGTCGAATTCTTGCGCCGCGCCCTGGAGATCCCCAGCCCCTCCGGCGCCGAGCGCGAGGTCGCCGAGTACCTAGCGGCGGAGATGGAACGGCTGGGGATGAAAGCCTGGGTAGACGAAGCCGACAACGCCCGCGGGGTACGGGGCCATGGCCCCTTACAGGTGGTGCTTTTGGGGCACATCGACACCGTAGCCGGGGTGGTGCCGGTACGCCTGGAGGGAGAGAAGCTCTTCGGGCGAGGAGCGGTGGACGCCAAAGGGCCCTTTGTGGCATTTGTGCTGGCGGTGGCGGGGCTGCCGAAAAGCGCGCTCGAGGCCGCCACCTTTCACCTCGTCGGCGCCACCGAGGAGGAAGCCCCCAGCTCCAAAGGGGCCCGTTACGTGGCCGACAAGCTCAAGCCGGATTATGTAATCATCGGGGAGCCCTCCGGCTGGCAGGGGATCACCCTGGGATACAAAGGCCGCCTGCTGGTGCGGGCCCGGCGAGAGAAAGACCACTTCCACTCCGCCCACCAGGAGGCTAACGCCGCCGAAGAACTCATCAGCTACTTCACCAGCATCAAGGCTTGGGCAGAGGCCATGAACGTGGGGGCACGGGCTTTTGATCAAGTGCAGTACACCCTGCGCGACTTCCGCATTCAACCTGCCGAACTCAAGCAGAAGGCCGAGATGCTCTTCGACCTCCGGCTCCCACCCCGGCTCCACCCCGAAGAAGCCATCCGCCATCTGACGGCCTACGCCCCCCCCACCATCGACCTCGATTTCTCCGGACGCGAGGTGCCCTACGTGGGCCCCAAGGATACCCCCCTCACCCGGGCCATGCGGGTGGGGATCCGCGCGCAGGGGGGAACCCCGGTCTTCAAGTACAAAACCGGGACCTGCGACATGAACGTGTTGGCCCCCCACTGGACGGTCCCCATGGTGGCCTACGGCCCCGGTGACTCGGTCTTGGATCACACCCCGATCGAACACGTAGAGATCCCCGAGTTTCTCAAGGGGATCGCAGTTTTGCGCACGGCGCTCGAGGCCCTGGTGGGCCAAGCCCGCCCTACCCCCTAGCCTACGCCGGGTCGGCAGTTTAAGTTTCGTTTTTAGCTGGCCCATAGAATCGACTCGTGCCCTGGCTAACCCTGACCCTGGCGCTGATCCTGCTGGGAAGCTTCCTCGAGCCCACCCGATCGGTGGTGCGGCTCGTAACCCCCGCCTTAGCTGCCCTGGTGGGGGCGATCTTGTTGGGGCGGGCGGGGCAGAACTGGCGCGGGGCCGCACTGGGGCATGCGCTGTTCGCCGCTGCAGAGGCAGGCCGGGCGTATGGGCATTGGAGCGGGCAAAGCCCGATCTCTTCCTGGGCGGACGGGGCTGCCCTGGCGGGGTTTCTGGCCTGGACTTATACCTTACTCCGCCTGCCTGGGCGGCGCTTCCCCCGGCTGAGCCTGTGGTTCCACCTTCCCTTGGTCGCCATGATGGCCGGGCTGAGCTTGCTCAACCCCGACCCCAAGGTCCTGCTGGGCTATACCCCCATCATCCTGAGCCTGCTCGTCCTGACGATGTTTCACACCGATGCCGCCCTACAAGGAAGCACCCCCGAAGGACGGTTGCTATGGATTATCGGGCTCTTGATCGCCGCCCTATCCGCTTACCTGGTCGCCTGGTTAGGTGCAGAACTGAGTTTCGTGCACTTTAATTTCGTGCTCGGGTATACCTTTATGGCCCTGGGCGGATACCTCGAGGCCCGCCCGCGCCCGCTGGGGCTATGGCTAGCGGCGCTGGGAATGGCGGGGCTTTTGGTGAGCTGGCGGATGCTCTGGCCAGATCTCCCGCCAAACTTCGGGTCTAGCCCGGTCCCGGCCCTCATCCTGAGCGGCTACCTGGCTTTTCTGGGCGCTATGGGGTTTCTAGTGGCCGATCGCAACCGCCGCCTACAGGCCGAAACCCAGCTCAGGAATTGGGTCAAGCTCCTCGAACAGCTATACCGGATTGCCCCCACCCATCAGACCCTCTCCCCACAGAACATCCTGGCCGAGGTGCTCGCCGCTTTGAAGCCGTTCTTCCCCACCCTGGTAGGCATCGGGCTGCGCAGCGACTTTAAGATGCGCGTAGGGAAGAAAACCGACCACCGCCACAGCTTTTCGCTGGGCTCTACCAAAAGCTTTCCCGGCGAAGGCCGGGTAGACGTCCAAGTTACCCTATACTTCAGCCAGCCGCTCGAGGAGCGCGATAACCTCGAGGCCCTCACCCCGCTTCTTGTCCAACGGCTGCGGCAGACCTTGGCCCTGATCGAGTGGCGCACCCAGGCCATCACCGATCCGCTCACCGGGCTGCTAAACCGCCGAGGGCTCGAGCGGCACATCCCTAGGCTGATGAACCTGGCCCGGCATAACGGCAAACCCATCAGCGTGGCCATGCTCGACCTCGACCATTTCAAACGGGTCAACGACCATTACGGCCACGATAACGGCGACCGGGTGTTGCAAGCTTTGGCGGGCGTGCTGCGCCGCCATCTGCGCTCGGAGGATCTGGCGGTGCGCTGGGGAGGAGAGGAATTCGCCCTGCTCCTCTACGGCGCGGGCCTCAAGGACGCCCATCTGGTCCTGCGGCGCATTCAGGAGGAGCTGCGGGCGGTGCGGGTAGAGCCTATCCCTTGGGCTTTTACCCTCTCGGCCGGGATCACCGGGGGGCGGGTCCCGTCCTCGCCGGCAGTGCTCGAGGCCTGGCTGCTACAAGCCGACTGGGCGCTATTGCAAGCCAAGGAGGCCGGGCGCGATCAAATCCGCGTGGTAGAGCCCCACAGCCTCAGCGATACCTGAGGGCTACCCTTGACAGCCCCGCGAAGTGATATCATTTTAATTACAGGAGGATATGATGGGAGCTGTTCGTGAACGCCGCGCTTTTCGCCTCAACGGATTTTTAGCCGTGCTTTTGGTGATCGGCCTATTGGTCTGGGGGGGGCTCAACCTTTACGACTTCATCCGGGCTGCGCTCGAGCAGCGCTATTTGTGGGGCAAGCTGGCCTGGGCGGTGGGAAGCTGGCCTGTGGCCTTCTTGTGCTTTAGCGGCTTCTTCGTGGTGCAACCCAACGAATCTCGAGTGCTGGTGTTCTTAGGCCGCTACACCGGCACGGTGCGCCTTGCCGGGTTTCACTGGGCCAACCCCTTCGCCTCCAAGGAACGCCTCTCGCTTAGGGTGCGCAACTTCAACTCCGAGCGCCTCAAGGTCAACGACGCCCAGGGCAACCCCATCGAGATCGCGGCGGTGGTGGTGTGGCGGGTGGTAGACACCTTCAAGGCCATGTTCGATGTGGAGGACTACGGCAACTTTGTGGCGATCCAGTCCGAAACCGCCATCCGGGCTATCGCTAGCCGTTACCCCTACGACGCCCACGAGGGCGAAGAATCCCTGCGGGGCGACCCCGATGGCATCTCCCGTGCCTTGCAGCAAGAGCTGCAAACCCGGCTCGAGGTCGCCGGGGTAGAGGTGCTGGAGGCTCGGCTCACCCACCTGGCCTATGCCCCCGAGATCGCCCCGGCCATGCTGCGCCGTCAGCAGGCCCAGGCGGTGATCGCCGCGCGACAGAAGATCGTAGAAGGCGCGGTGGGAATGGTCAAACAGGCCCTCGACCAGCTCCGCGCCGAGGGGGTGGTGGAGCTCGATGAGGAGCGCAAGGCGGCCATGGTCAATAACCTCCTGGTGGCTTTGGTCTCCGAGTCTGAGGCGCAGCCGGTATTGAACACCGGAACCCTGTACTGAAGGGGGCAGCTTGCCCTACGCGTATGCCCGAGAAAAAGAAATTCCTCCTGCGCATTGACCCGGCGCTCTACGACGCGCTCGAGCGCTGGGCCGCGGATGAATTTCGTAGCGTAAACGCCCAGATCGAGTTCGTCCTCAAGGAGGCCCTCAAAAAAGCGGGCCGCTTTGGGAAAGCGGCCCCTCCGCGTGAATCCTCGGAGGAAAACCCTTGAATCTCCGCCGTGATATCCCTTTCCCAGGCCGAGGGTCGGGGAAGCTAAATACCCCCTCCTGAGCAGGGGTGGGGGTATACGTCCTACGCCATACGCAATACGCAAAACGCCAGACGCTAAACGCGGGGGAAAAAATCGGGACGGAGCAAGCTCCGTACACCCGGGGGACCGATCCCCTTCGTTCGACGTACGCTGAGGGTCGGGGTCTGTGGGCCATATGAAAGGGTATTAGGGGTAGCTCGAGCCCAGGGGCTGCCAGGGAGATTCGACCCTCGCCAAAAAATACAGGCCGCGATTGCGGCCTTCTTGGTGCCGGGGAGGGGACTTGAACCCCTACGCCCTAGCGGGCACTACCCCCTCAAGATAGCGTGTCTACCAGTTCCACCACCCCGGCATAAAGCGCCAGATAGACGCAAAGGCTAGTGTAGGAGGAAGTGAGGGCCTTGTCAAGTTGATCCTTGTCAAGGGGCGGTAAAGGGTGTACGGTGGGGCTAAGCCCGCTAGGGCGGGTACAGCTCGGTAAATTCCTGGTGTCTGGGCGCGTAGCTCAGGCTTAAAGTGGGGAAATCCGGTGAAGCAGGACAATCCTGCCATTCCGGTACTGTCGCGCAACGGTGACGGTGCATTGGGGCTGGTGGTAAGCGAAGCGAGCCACCCGTTACCGCCCGAAGTCCGAATACCTGCCAGGAAGCCTTTCCGCCCGATAAGAAAGGCACCTCTCGCAAGAAGGGGGAGTTTCGGGGAAGATCGCATATCCGCGCCCCACTCCCAGGGGCGTTTTTCATGCCCTCGCGCGAACCGAGCGGAAGGAGGCGTAAGGCATGAGAAAGTTGTGCTGGTTTTTTCTCTTGGCGGTTAGCTGTTCGCTCTCGGCTATCGGCTTTGCCCAATACCCCAAAACCCTCACCGATGACTTAGGCCGGAAGGTCACCCTCCCGGCTGAACCAAAAAAGATCGTGACCATGCTGCCCTCGCTCACCGAGACCCTGTGTGCGATGGGGGCCTGCGAGCGGCTGGTGGCCACCGATTCCTTTTCCGACTGGCCAGAGTCGGTCAAGCGGCTACCCAAGGTAGGGGGGCTGTACGATCCCAGCCCAGAGAAGATCGTGGCGCTCAAGCCGGACTTGGTGCTCATCTCCGTATACGGCAAGCTACAGGAACCGCTCGAGCGCGCAGGGATCCCCACCTTTACCATCAAGACCGAGTCTTATGAGGATATCTTCCGCACCACCCGGCTGCTGGGCGAGATCCTGAATCAACCTTCCGCTGCTGAGCGCCTCGTGGCGCAGATCCAGCAACAGATCTACGCCCAGGAAACCCGTGCGGCCAAGGCCAAGGACCGCCCCACCGTCTACTTCGAGATTGACCCTACCCCTTACACGGTCGGCCCCGGCTCGTTTATCGGGGCGCTGATCGCCAAGGCTAGGGGGCAAAACATCATTCCCAAGGAACTGGGGGATTTCCCTCGGATAAGCCCCGAGCTGGTAGTGCAGAAGAACCCCGAGGTGATCGTGCTGACCCATCCGGGGGCTGCCGATCTCGCCAAGCGACCGGGTTGGTCCCGGCTACGGGCGATCCAGACCAACCGGGTATGCAGCTTCACCGGCGAAGCGGACAACCTGCTCTCGAGGCCGGGGCCGCGGGTGGCGGAGGGGCTGAAGCTGCTGATCGCCTGCTTGCACCCGGAGCTGCGATGATCAACGCCAAACCCGGGCGCCAGCCCCTGTCCGCGCGGTATGCCTCGAGGGCACTGGTATTCCTCGGGCTGGTGGGGCTGCTGGGGGTGGCGCTGGTGCTCGGGGTGGGGCAGGGGGCGGTGTATGTCTCTCCCCGCGAGGTGCTGCGGGCCCTAAGTGGGGCCGAGGTCAACCCCATCGTGACCGACCTGCGGCTGCCCCGGGTGCTGGGGGCGATGGGGGTAGGAGCAGCCTTGGGCTTGGCTGGAGCAGCCTTCCAAGGGCTATTTAGAAACCCTCTGGCCGATCCTTACCTGATGGGCTCGGCTGCGGGTGCGGCCTTTGGGGTGACGCTGGCGGTGAGCCTAGGCGGAAGCCTGAGCAGCGCCTACTCGAGCAGCCAGATCTTCGCCGCCCTGCCGAGCTACGTAACCCTCTTCGCCTTTCTCGGAGCGGTGCTGGCGGTTGCCCTAACCCTGGCGCTCTCCGGCGGGGCTTTGCGCACCCACGAACTGATCCTGGCCGGGGTGGTGGTAGGCGCGGTGCTGACCGGGCTCACCACCTACCTGATGCTCAAGGACGCCGACCGCACCCGCGCGGTGATGGCCTACACCCTGGGCAACCTCAGTTTCCTGGGTTGGACAGGGGTACGGGCGCTGGCTTTGTACCTGCTTTTCTCCCTGCCGTTTCTGTGGATTTTAGGGCGCACCCTCAACGCGCTCAGCCTGGGCGAGGAGACCGCCCGCAGCCTAGGGCTTCCCCTCCCTTGGCTCAAATTGCTGGTGATCGGCCTGGCGACCTTGCTCACGGCGGCTTCGGTAGCCTACGCTGGGATCATCGGCTTTGTGGGGTTGATAGCGCCCCATGCCCTGCGGCGGCTGGTGGGTGGGGATTACCGGCTGCTCCTCCCCGCTTCCGCGCTGGGAGGGGCGGCGCTGCTCGTGTTTTCGGACCTGCTGGCTCGGGTCCTAACCCGCCCCGCTGAACTCCCGGTGGGAGTGGTGACGACGATCTTGGGTGGGCCGTTTTTCCTGTATTTGCTGTGGAGGGGAAGACGAAATGTCTGAGGCCACAAGCCCCGCATCGCCCGCCGCTCCCCCTTTCCCGAAGGAAGCGCCAGGCCCAGCCTCCTTGGGAGTCGAAAATGTGACCTTCGCTTACTCAGGTAGGCCGGTGCTGCGTGGGGTGAGCCTCGAGCTGCGTAGGGCTGAGTGGCTGGCCCTCCTGGGCCCCAACGGCGGCGGGAAGAGCACCTTGCTGCGGGTGATGGCCGGCCTGCTGAACCCTCAAGGAGGAAGGGTGGTGCTCGAAGGAAAGCCCCTGACAAAAATCTCTAGCTGGCGGCGCGGGCAGACCCTAGCCTTTATGCCGCAGGGTGGCCCCTACCCTGAAGAGCTCACCGTAGAGGAGGTGGTGCGGCTGGGCCGTACCCCACACCTGGGCTTGCTAGGCCGAGAGGGCCGAGCCGACTGGGAAGCGGTGCAGTGGGCCATGCGACAGACCCAGGTGCTCGAGTTCCGCGACCGCTTGCTCTCGACCCTTTCGGGAGGAGAGCGAGCTAGGGTGATGCTGGCCCGCTCGCTCGCCGCAAAACCCAAATACCTGCTGCTGGACGAGCCCACGGCCCACCTCGATCTCCATCACCAGGCCGAATTCCTGTGCTTGCTCTCCGGGCTGCGCCAGCAAGGAATCGGGGTGCTTACGGTTATGCACGACCCCAACCTGGCCCTTCAGGCCGACCGAGTAGCCTTTCTGCAGGAAGGCCATATCGCAGCCCAAGGCAATCCCAAAGAAGCCATCACCCAGGAGCTCTTAAATCAAATCTACGGCCCAATGGTGCGGGTTCGCCACGTGGACGGCCAGCCGATAGTGGTCTTGGGAGGTAACCCAGGGGTCGAACACCATGGCTAGCCTCAAAGTCACCGAACAGATGCTGGTGCTTGATTTGGGCGAGGTCCGACGCCTGGAAACCCAGGATGGACCCAGGTTGGCCCGTTTCATCGCTGTGCTGCGGGACATGAGCGCCATCTGCACCCGCCTAGGCCCAGAGGATGGCCAACGCCTACATCGAGCGGTAGGACCCAAACTGATCCGGGGCGGGATCCCCCCCAGTGAGGCCCTGGTTTACTCGCTCTGCGCAGATCCCTGGGAGTTCGACCGAATCGGGCAAACCTTGATCTTGCCGGGGTTGCGTATCTACCTGGACGGCCCGCCGGAATTCGTCGAGACCCCTTTGTACGCCTGGGTAAGCCGATAATGTCCAAGAAGACCGAACTGCAAGAAGGGCTCGACTACTACCTCGAGAACGGCCTGTACGTCTTCACCGAGCGCTACCACCTGCGCCGGGGGTACTGTTGCGGCTCGAGGTGCCGCCACTGCCCCTACCCCAAAGAGGTGCAGGCCGAGGCGATCCGCCGCCGCCTGGCCGGATTGCCGCCAGACCCGGCGGCCCCTCGCCGGGCGGGCGGATAGAACCCGTACCGAGGCTGATCGTCGGGATGGAGTCGGCGGGGCCAACTCTTGAGCAATCGGCGGGGGTAGACAAAATGGATATGCTCTATATACTGGCATAAATTTGAGGAGGAAGGGAGTTTATGAAGCAACGGGTTATACGAGCTTTCGTCGGGGTAGGGTCATTGGTCAGCATGGCCTTAGCTGGGCCACAGGACAACAGCTTAGTGGTGGGCACCTCACAGGAACCTCGGGTGCTGGTAGGGGATTTTGTGAACGCCATCAGCAACCAGAGCATCAAGTTGGAGATCGAGAATTTCCTACTTCCCCCCCTAATCCAGACCAGCCGCGATCTGGAGAATATGCCGGTCTTGGTCACCGAGGCCCCTACCGTGGCTAACAAGCGGGTGCGCTTCAGCAACCTGCCGGGGGGCAAGCGGAGGCTCGAGATTGACCTCACCCTGCGCGAAGGCGCGGTCTGGTCCGACGGAACCCCCATCACCACCGACGACGTGGCGCTGTACTACGACTTCGGCAAGACCAAAGGGGTGCCTACCACCTCGCCCGACTACTGGGACCGGGTGGGCTTGCAGGTCAAGGACAAGCGGAACTTCACCGTTACCTTCGAGCCCGCTTATTTCTATGACCTCGACGGAAGCCCCATCGGGTATGCCCCGGCCCACATCATGCGCGCGGAGTGGGAGAAGGCCAAAGCAGCCGCCCAAGGCCGCGATGCTGCCGGGCAGGCCGAGGTGTTTCGCAACTTCTTCACCCAGTACGCCTCGCCACAAGCGCTCAACGCGGGCAAGATGGTCTACTCCGGGCCCTTCATACTCAAGCGCTGGGTCCCCGGCAATACCATTGAGATGGTGCGCAACCCGCGCTTTTTCATCACCCCTCCGGGTGGGGCCGACAAATACGTACAGAAGGTGATCTACCGCATCATCCAGAACACCAACTCCCTGTTGGTGGCGATTCTGGGTGGAGGAATTGACGCTTCCTCGGGGGTCTCGCTGAGCTTCGATCAAGGGCGTTCTCCTCAGCTCACCCGCCGGGCCGAGGGCCGTTTCGAGGTGTGGTTCGTGCCCACCCCCTTCTTTGAGCACATCGAGGTCAACCAGTTCACTAACCTCGAGCAGGTAAAAAACTTGGGCCTAGCAGATAAGCGCACCCGCCAGGCGTTGATGTACGCCATCAACCGCGAGGCAATCAGCAAGGCTTTCTTCGAAGGGTTACAACCGGTTGCTCACACCTGGGTGTTCCCCCAGAACCCCCTGTACAGTTCCAACGTACGGCGATACGAGTACAACCCCGACAAAGCCCGCGCCCTGCTGGCTGAACTGGGCTGGAAGCCGGGGCCGGACGGCATCTTGCAGCGCACTGTGGACGGCAAAACCGTGCGCTTTGAAATCGAGTACCAGACCACCGCCGGAAACGCTGTGCGCGAGCGCATTCAGCAATTCATCCAAGATAACCTGCGCCAGGTGGGTATCGCGGTCAAGATCAATAACGCCCCCTCAGCGGTGGTGCTGGGGCCCAATCGGGCTCGAGCTCAGGATGGGGCCTGGACTGGCTTTTTGCACTTTGCCTTCAGCATGGGGTTACAAGACGACGGGGTGCGCTCGGCTTGCCGCGACGATGAAGGCAAACAGATTTTTGTCCCCACCAAGGAAAACGGCTACCGCGGCACCAACTTCGGCGGTTGGTGCAACGCCGACTACGATAAACTGCGGACCCAAGCGGTGGTAGAGTTCGATGCCGCCAAGCGTAAAGCGCTATTTGCCCAGATGCAGGCCATTTGGGCCGAGGAGGTGGCGATGATCCCTCTATACTTTCAGGCCGACCCGCGAGTCTTCCGCAAAGGGCTGGTGAACTGGGTTTCCTCGACTTTCGCCAGCTCGGGATCGCCTACCGTGGAGCCTTGGCTGATCGGCTGGGAGCAGCGGGGAGCACAGAAGGTCTACGATCAGGCCAAGTATGCCCTAGCCATCCCCTCGGCTAGCCGCTGAGCAAAAGTGGCGATCTGTGAGGGGCGCGCTGATGCGCCCCTCTTTCGGCGATCATGACTTCAGACACAACTAAACGTGAAGGAAGTGCGATAAGTTTGCCTGAATGAGCGACTTCCTTTCGATCCCCGCGGAGGCTCGGGCAGTGCTCGAGACCATCCGCAACCGCCGCAGCATCAAGCAGATCTACTACCTTCCCCATCCGGTGCCCAAAGAGCACCTCGAGAGGATGCTCGAGGCCGCCAACTGGGCTCCTACCCACGGCCAGACCGAACCCTGGCGTTTCACCGTGTTTGCCGGGGAGGCTCGCCGGGCTTTGGGGGAAAAGTTCGCCGAGTCTTACCGCCTGGGCACCCCGCCCGAGGCTTTCGAGGTGGCCAAGTACGAGCAGCAGCGGGAGCGAGTCTGGAAAGTTCCGGTGTGGATCTCGCTGGGGGTGCTCGTGGGTACCAACCCCAAAATTCCCGAGTGGGAAGAGGTGGCGGCGGTAGCCTGCGCGGTACAGAACATGCAGTTGGTGGCGCGGAGTATGGGTCTGGGGACTTTTTGGGCCTCGGGGATGCCGGTGCGCCACGAGAACACCGCGCGCTTTGTGGGCCTCGAGCCCCCGCACAAGCTGTTGGGCTTCCTGATGGTCGGCTACCCGTCCATCCCCTGGCCCGAGGGCCAGCGCGGCGACTGGCGCGAGAAGGTGCAGTGGAAGCTCGGGTGACAAGCGTCACCCTGACGGTCTGACGCTCTCCACTGAGCAAAAAAGGTCATCGGCGGCATCCTGAGAACCAGGAGGATACCGATGACCCAAGCCCTGACTGCTTCCTACACAGCGGCCCTCGAGGGCCGCGCGGTGGCCCGCTTGGATAGGGTTTCTAAGCGTTTTGGTAAGACCCAAGCGCTCGAGGGGGTGAGCCTGGAAGTCTATCCCGGCGAACTCTTGGCGCTCTTGGGGCCCAATGGGGCGGGCAAGAGCACCGCGATCAGCCTGATGGCGGGGTTGCGGAGGCCGGATGAGGGGACGGTACGGCTATTCGGCCTTGACCCGCGAGAGCCCAAAGCGCGCCTTTACCTCGGGGTGACCCCCCAGGAGACCGGCTTGCCGGGCGAACTCCGGGTTTACGAGGTGCTGGATCTGGTGCAAGCCTACTATCCCCACCCCATGCCGCGGGGGGAACTGCTCGAGCGCTTTGGTCTGGTCGGCCTCGAGCGCCGCCAGTGCGGCGGGCTCTCCGGTGGGCAGAAGCGCCGGCTGGCCGTAGCGCTGGCGTTTGCGGGCAACCCCAAGCTGGTGATCCTCGACGAGCCCACTACCGGCCTCGACGTGGAGGCGCGGCGGGCATTATGGGAGGGGGTCAGGCGTTACCAAGCCGAAGGCGGCACGGTGCTGCTTACCACCCACTACCTGGAAGAGGCCGAGGCCCTGGCCAGCCGGGTGGTGGTGATCGATCACGGCAAGATCCTTGCAGCAGGCACCGTGAGGGAGATCAAGGCTCGGGTGGGGCTGCGCCAGGTGCGCTTTCGTGCCCCCGAGGTGCCCCGCCTGGAAGGGGTCAGCAAGCTCGAGCGCGAAAACGGCACCATCGTCCTCTACACCCCCGACTCGGACGCGGTGGTACGTCAGCTGGTGCAACAACACATACCTTTTAGCGACCTCGAAGTCCGCTCGGTGAGCCTCGAGGAAGCCTTCGTCGCCCTTACCGGTACCGCCAAATCCTAGGAGCACAGCATGAACCTGATCCTCGCCCAATACAAAGCCAGCGTTCTGAGCCTCTCGCGCAACCCTGGCTACTTCGTGGGATCCATCGTCTTCCCGGCAGTCTTTTTCCTGATTTTTGGGCCACCTAACGCCAAAGACCCCCTCACCGCCAACTTCCTGATGGGATCTTTCACGATCTTCGCGGTGATGGGGGCCTTGTTCTTCGGCTTCGCGGTGGGGATCGCCAACGATCGGGCCTCGAGCTGGGCGGTGTACGAGCGCACCCTACCGGGTTCGCCCTATGTGCGCCTGGTCTCGAGGGCTCTGAACGGTTTTACTTTTGCCGCGGGTGCCGTGGTGGTAATGGCCCTCGTCGCCCACCTCACCACCCCGGCGCACCTGCCCCTGGCCGCTTGGGGCCGGTTGGTTCTGGCCTTGGTTGTAGGGGCCATTCCCATCAGCCTCTTGGGCTTTGCCATCGGCTACTTCGCCTCGCCCAAGGGGGCCGGGACGCTGGCCCAACTCTTCTACCTGCCGCTTTCCTTCCTGGGCGGGCTGTGGGTTCCGCCGCAAAACCTGCCCGAAGTGGTGCAGAAGTTCTCCCAGTTCACCCCCACCCGGCACTGGGGTGAGCTGGTCTGGCGGGCGGTGACCGGGGAAGCTTGGAAGGCCCAAGACTTCCTCAGCCTGGCGGCGTTCACCCTGATTTTTGGAACCATAGCCCTGTGGGGCTACCAGCGCGACCAAGGACAGCGCTTCAGTTAAAGCACCGCAGTAACATACAGGTGAGGCAGGCTTACCAGCGAGCCTATGGACCGGCTGAGGCAAACTCCGACAGATGCGGGCGCACCCAGGCGCGATCTTCGCGCCTACTTCTCGTTGGCCTATTTGTTTTTGGGGCTCATCCCGTTGCTCTACCCGGGGTCTACCTGGTTGAACTGGGTGGGCAGCCTGGTGGCTGCAGGGGTGTTCGCCTCGGTTTACCTGCGGGCTTTCCCGGCCAGGGGCCGAGCCCTGGTGGGCTACATTTTGCTCATGGCGCTGCTGGGGCTGCTGACGCTCCCTTTCAACGCCTGGCTCACCGGCACCTTCATCATCTCGGCAGCAGGCCGGGCTGCAGAACTCGAGCCCATCTCCCTTGCCCGGCGCATGATCGCCTGTTTGCTTATGGTCTGCACCGGAGCGGCTCTTTTCACCGCACCCAACTGGTGGGGGCGGATCATCACCCTGCTGCTGTGGGTGTTTTTTTGCATACTGGCTTGGCTTACGGGCTTGTACATGGTCGAGCGGCAGCGCTATGCCCGTCGGCTCGAGCAGGCCCGCGAGGAAAACCAGCGCCTGGCGGTGATCGCCGAACGCGAGCGGATCGCCCGTGACCTCCACGACGTGCTGGGGCATACCCTCTCTCTGATCGTGCTCAAGGCCGAGCTGGCCCGCAAACTCTCCGAGAAAGCCCCGGACCGAGCTGCCCGGGAGATGGCCGAGGTGGAGCGCATAGCCCGCGAGGCGCTGGCCCAGGTGCGGGAGGTGGTGCGGGGCTACCGGGGGGGACTGGCGGACGAGCTCAAACAGGCCAAGGCAGCGCTCGAGTCGGCCGGAATTCAGGTACACATGCCAGAGGCCCTGCCTGCGCTGCCCCCCACCTACGAAGGCGGGCTGGCCCTGGTGCTCCGCGAGGCGGTGACCAACGTGATCCGGCATTCTGGGGCCAGCCGGGTGGCCATTCGCCTCGAGGCCCTTCCCGAGGGGGTCCGCCTGAGCGTAGAAGACAACGGCCGGGGGCTGAGGGCGGGCGCGGAGGGCAGCGGGATACTGGGGATGCGGCAGCGGGTAGATGCCCTGGGCGGGACCCTCCTGTTTGGGGACGGGCCAGGAACCTGCCTGCGTGTGGTGCTGCCGCCGACCGAGCGCCGCGAAAAGGTAGGGGCATGATCCGGCTGTTGCTCGCGGAAGACCAGGGGTTGGTGCGGGGGGCGTTGCGGGCTTTGCTCGAGCTAGAGGACGACCTAACGGTGGTGGCCGAGGCCGGGAGCGGGGCAGAGGCGCTCGAGCTGGCCAGAAGGCACCTTCCGGACGTGGCCATCCTGGACATCCAGATGCCGGGGATGGATGGCCTCGAGGCTGCCGCCCAGCTCCGCCGGGAGTGTCCAGGGGTCAAAGTCATCATCCTGACCACCTTTGCCCGCGCTGGCTTTCTCGAGCGCGCCTTGAAAGCCGGGGTGCTCGGCTACTTGCTCAAGGATTCTCCTGCGGAGAAACTCGCCGAGGCCGTGCGGGCGGTGGTGCAGGGACAGCGGATGGTGGACCCCGAACTGGCCCTCGAGGCTTTGGCCGAGCCCAACCCTCTCTCCGAGCGCGAGCGGCAAATCCTCCTGCTGGCCGAGCGGGGGCTTTCGAGCAAGGAGATCGCCTCTCACCTCAACCTCTCCGAGGGTACGGTGCGCAACTACCTCTCCGAGGCCCTCTCCAAGCTGGGGGCGAAGAACCGGCTGGAGGGCTTACAGATAGCGCGGGCCAAGGGGTGGTTGTAGGGACTCTGCCGCCTTGCGTGTAGCATCTTCGTATGGACAAGACCGCGCTCCTTGGACGCCTAGAGACGCAGCTCTCCGCCCTCGAGCTGATCCTCCGGGCACCACCAGAGGCCCTGGACGCCCACCCCATCCCCGAGAAGTGGTCGGCCCGGCAAAACCTGGCCCACCTGGGACGGTTCCACGAGGTCTTTCTGGCCCGCCTCGAGCAAATCCTGGCCGAAGACAACCCCCGCCTGGCGAGCCGCACCCCCGATAACGACCCCGATCTGGCCGCCTGGATGGAACTTCCGACGCCGGAGATCATCAACCGCATCCGTCCCCTGCGCCTAGAGATCCTCGAGCGCCTGCGCGACCTCCCTGAGGAGCAGTGGGCCCGCAGCGGCGTACACCCCCTCTTCGGCCCGATGGATATCGGGGAGCTGCTGGAGCACTTCCTGATCCACGAGGGACACCACCTCTACGTGGCCCTGCAGCGCTCGCGGGGGCACTGATGCCGAGGGCCAGGAAAGCCAAATACCCCTTCCCGAGCAGGGGTGGGGGGTATACGTCGTACGCTATACGCAAAACGCCAGACGCTAAACGCGGGGG
>NZ_QKOB01000020.1 GCF_003226535.1 Meiothermus sp. Pnk-1
GCTCCCCGTGGCTTTTCGCAGGTAATCACGTCCTTCCTCGGCTCGGGTGCCAGGGCATCCACCGTGTGCCCTTATCATCTTGACCCTCGGCAACTATACAACCTTATCTCGCCGCTCCCTTACTGCCCACTTTTCATGATCCCCCGCCTACCTTCCGATAGGCGCAACGAGAAGAATACCAAACCCTTTGAGCAGTGTCAAGGGCCATGTGGGGAGTCTTTTGGAGCCCTTGGATGGTGTAACCTGATCGCGATGTTGCTCCGGGCTGGGTCGCTCGAGTTCCCGCTCTCCCAAACCCGCCTCTTTGGGCGGGAGGGCAGGCTGGTGCTCGAGATTGGCCATGGGGACGGACGGTTTACCGCCGAGATGGCCCGCCGAAATCCCGACTGGAACATCCTAGGGGTGGAGGTCTCGGCAGGATCGGTGGCACGGGCGCTCAAGCGAATGCGCCGCGAGGGGATCCGGACGGTGCGGCTCTACCACGGCGAGGCCCGCTTTGCCCTACGCAACTTCATCGCCCCGCGCTCGCTCTACCGGGTCTACGTAAACTTCCCCGACCCCTGGCCCAAGGCCAAACACGAGCAGAAGCGGCTCCTGCAAACGGAGTTTTTTCGTCGGCTCTCGACCCGGTTGATAGACGGTGGCCAACTTCTCCTGACCACCGATCATGAGGAGTATTGGCGCTTCGCCCAGGAGCAAGCTCGAGCCAGCGGTCTATTTGACGTAAAGACCCCGCCCCCACCCCCCCATCACCTCGAGACCAAATACGCCCTCAAGTGGAAGGAGCAAAACCGCAGCTTCTACCACGCAGTGTTTACCAAAACCGGCGAAGATCCCGAGCCCTGGCCGGTGATCGAGAGGTTTTCCATGGCCCACGCCCTATTGAGCGGAGAGCTCCCCCAAATCCAGTCGTTCGAGAAACAGGTGGTCCCCTTTACCGGCGGGCACGCGATTCTGCTCCAAGCTTACCGTGCGCTCGAGGGTACCGGCTTGGTATTGTTGACCCACCTTGAGGAAGAAGACCTCACCCAGCAAGTCCTGATCGAGGTCCGGCCCAGCGCGCATGGGATCTATGTGGGGGTCTCGAGCTTCGGGGCTCCTCTGGTCACGGCGGGTGTTAAGGCCGCCGTAGGCTGGGTGACGGAGTGGCTCGAGGCGCAGGGACTTAGGGTCGTGCAGCGCTCCTACTAAACGCCAGAAACCTCCCGGCAAGCATCGGGGTATGCCCTTGGTTTTATGCTATCTCCATGTCACATCCTTACGACTCCCTCGAGATGGCCGAGATCAAAGGCCCCCACTCGGTGAAGTGGTCGCTCTATGGCGAAGAGGTGTTGCCCCTATGGGTGGCGGACATGGACTTCCCTGTGGACGCGGAAATTTTGCGGGCCGTGGCGGCCCGGCTATCCAAACGCATCGGCTACCCTCAAGGAGCAGGCGACCCTGAGCTGCTCGAGGCCATCCTCGCCCAGCAAGAGGCGATGGGGTTAAAGGGATTGAGCCGGGAAAACCTCTGGCTCACCACCAGCGTGGTGCCGGGGATTTACGCCAGTATCCTGGGGCTTACCAGCGTGGGGGATGAGGTGATCACCCTGGTTCCGGTTTACCCGCCTTTCCTGAGCGCTCTGAGCGAGTACCACCGGGTCACCCGAGCTAGCCCGATGGCGCTCGGCCCTTCTGGGCACTGGGAGATCGACTTTGACCATCTCGAGAGCCTGGTGAGCCCGGGAACCCGGATGCTCCTGCTTTGCAACCCGCACAACCCCACCGGGCGGGTGTTCACCCGGGGTGAGCTGGAGCGCCTGGCCGAGTTTGCCTTGCGCCACCGCCTATGGGTGATGGTGGACGAGCTCTGGGCGGGCCTGGTCTACGAGGGAGAGCACATCCCCTTTGCCTCCATCGCCCCGGAGGTCGCCCAGCGCACCGTTACCCTCACCGGCCCCTGCAAGGCCTTCAACACCGCCGGGCTGGGCGGAGGCGTAGCCATCAGCCACAACCCAGAGCTTCTAGCCCGCATGCAAAAGGCCACCCGGGGGGTAATGGGCCACCCCAACGTAGCTGCGATGGCTGCTTGGACCGCGGCCTTGCAGCGCGGACGCGCCTGGCTCGAGGACACCCGCCGCTACCTTAGGGCCAACCGTGACTTTCTGGGCGCATTCCTGCGCGCAAGGCTCCCGGAAGTCAAGTACATCCCGCCCCAAGCTACCTATCTGGCTTGGCTCGACTTGCGGGCTTTGAAGATCGAAGATACGCACCGCTTCTTGCTCGAAAAGGCCAAGGTCGCCCTCAACGAGGGATCTACCTTCGGAGCAACCTTCAAGGGATTCGCGCGGCTCAACTTCGCCACCAGCCGGGGGATCTTGCAAGAAGCGCTCGAGCGCATAGAGCGGGCGTTGCACGCCAGAGGTACAATGCCCTCATGATCGTGCAGCGTGCCCCAGAAAACGCTCTTTTGATCGATACCCGCGCCCCCCAACTCTACGCGGCAGGTCACCTGCCGGGGGCCATCAACCTGGATCTCTCCTCGACCTCACCTAAGCTGCATACCCCTGCGGATTTAGCGGCGCTTGAGGAATCCCTGGCCCACCTCAACGGCCAACTGGGGGCGACCCCGGATCGCCCCGTAGTGGTCTACGATCAAGGCCTGACCGGCGCAGCGGGGCGCACGGCGTACCTCCTGGCCCTCTCGGGGCTCGAGGTTTACCTGTGGCCCAGCGGCTGGGAGGCCCAGGCCACCTCGACCGAACCGGTCCAACCCACCCCCAGCCGCCCCTGGGCCAAGCTCAACCGGGAGATCCTGCTCACGCTCGAGGAGGCCGCCCAGCATCCGCGCCTGGTGGATGTGCGCCGCCCGGACGAGTTCGCCGCTGGGCACATCCCCGGGGCCCGGTCGCTGCCGCTCGACCGGTTTTTCCAGCCGGGGGCGCTGAGCCAGCTCGAGCTGCAACCCGGCGACGAGGTAGGGGTGTACTGCCGCTCGGGCACGCGCAGCGCGGTGGCTTTCTGGATTTTGCGAAGCGAAGGGATCAAAGCCAAGAACTACCTGGGCTCGATGCTGGACTGGCAAGGCAGCGGACGGGAGGTCGAGCGGTGAGGATCTACTCCCTGCGCGTGGGGCCGCTCCAGGAGAATACCTATTTGCTCGTAGGGGAAGATGGGCGGGGGGTGGTGGTGGATCCCGGCGACGAGGCCGGGCGTATCCTGTCCGAGATCCGTCGGGTGGGGCTGAGGCCCGAGGCCATCCTGCTCACCCACGCTCACTTCGACCACGTAGGCGCGGTGGCCCCGCTGGCCGAGCAACTGCATCTGCCGATATACCTCCACCCGCAAGACCTCGAGCTTTACCGCCACGCTCCTGAGGCCGCTGCCCGCTGGGGGCTGTCCGTACCCAGGCCGCCCGAGCCCGCTGGCTTCCTCGCTGAAGGCCAGAGGCTGGACTTCGGGCTAAGGTTAGAAGTGCTTTTCCTGCCTGGCCACGCCCCGGGGCACGTGGGCTTTTACTCCGCCGAGAGCGGAAACTTGGTGAGCGGGGACGTGCTGTTTAAAGGAGGAATCGGCCGCTACGACTTGCCGGGTGCAAACGTCGAGGAGCTGGCAGCCTCGCTGCGGCGGCTGCTGCAGCTTCCTCCCAAGACCACGGTCTGGCCGGGTCACGGTCCCGCCACCACCCTCGAGCACGAAGTCCGGAGCAACCCCTATCTGCTGCAACTTCAGGGAAAGGAGTAGGCCCCGGCAGATTTTCACCGGTGAATCCACCCGTACGCCAAGAGCAGCGTGAGCAGGGTGAGCGGAAGGCCAAAGCGGAGGTGCTCGAGGAAACCCAGCCTGTAGCCCTCGCGTCGGGCCGCCTCGGCTACGATCAGATTCGCCACCGAGCCCAAAAGGGTAAGGTTGCCCGCTAACGTGGAGGCTGCCGCCAGCACGAGCCAGCCCTGGGTGTCGGCCTGCCCTATGAGGGGATGGAGCAAGAGGACCGCGGGTACGTTGGAGATCAGGTTGGAGAGCCCCGCCGTGACCCATAGCAGGCCCCAGGAAGACTTAGCCAGGGCCTCCAAGGGCTCCAAAAGCCCCAATTCTCCCACCGCCCGGGTCACGATAAAAAGCCCCGAGAACATCACCAACAGCTCCCAGTCCACCCGGGAAAAAAACCGCTCCGAGCGAATGCGGCGGCTCAACAGCAACAACCCGGCGGCGATCAGGGCGGCTTGGGCCAAGGGGTAGTTGAGCAAGAACGCCCCCAACAACCCCGCCGTGATCAAGAGTCCTTTGGTCAGCAGGCCCCGCCGGAAGCGGAAGCGCAGCGGTGGAAGCGGGGGCAGGGGTGCTCTCGAGCGCACCGCCGGATACAGTAGGCATAGGAGGCCCACTTGAAGCGCCAGGCCCGCCAGAGCTATCGGGGCTAGGGCCAGGGCAAACTCCAGATAGGGAATGCGCGAGAAGCTGCCCACCAGAATGTTCTGTGGGTTCCCGGTAAGGGTGGCCACGCTGCCTATGTTGGTGGCTCCAGCCAGGGCCAGCAGGTAAGGAACGGGCGGGAGGGCGAGGCCCCGGGTGAGGGCCAATACCAACGGGGTCAGCAAAATCGCCATCGTATCGTTGAGGAAGAGCGCGGAGAGCAGCCCACTCCCAAAGGTAAGCCAGACCAAAAGCCCCAGCGGCGACCTGGCAAAGTGCATCAGCCGGTCCATGACCAAAGGAAAAAACCCGGCGTAGCCCAGATGGGCGTTCAGCACCATCACCCCGAAGAGAAACACCAGGGTGTTGGGGTCCAGGGCCGCCCAAGCCTCCTCCAGGTTCAACACCCCTAGCACCACCAAAAGCGCCGCCCCGGTGATGGCGATGGCGGCTCGGTTCATGCGGTAGCCAGGCAAGTACCCCAGCCCCAAGCCCAAGTAGGTGAGGGCCAAAACGCTGTAGGCCAGGGCATCGTTCCAGGTCACTAGAGTCCAGGTTACCTGGAGAAATAGGCCCGGGCAACTTGGTGTTCAACGGGCCAAGCGCGGCGGATCATCCTGAAGAGGCCGTGGGCCCAATATGGGCTTGGGGAGCGCGCCCCAACGCCGATTTGGCGCTTTGCGCTCACCCCTTTTCCCTACGTCGCGTTGCTGCCCCGACCTTGTAACAAGGATCGAATCGTGGAGATCAAGATGTCGAAGTTCACCGGCTTGACCAGATAGGTCACGTCCGGGTTGACCTGCTCGCCCGGCTTGGGGTCGCTGCCGCTGAGAAGCACCACCGGCACCTGAGGGTGAGCCGCCCGCAGCCTTTCCAGCACCTCGAGCCCGCCCATCCCTACCAGTCTCCGGTCCAAGATTACCAGGTGGGGCTCCACCTGCTCGAATACCTCGAGGCCGGCCAAGCCTTCCGTGGCCGTCCACACCTCAAAGCCCTCCAGCGAAAGGCCTCGCCGCAAAAAGTTCACCACCCCGGGATCGTCATCAATCACCAGGATGCGGGGCATGAAATTAATCTACCCAGCACAAAACCTCGCCTCGCGATCATGAACCTACCCGTTAACGATCCCGGGGCATTACCTGGACACGAACTAAGATAATCCACAGCCGCTAGCCACTTCCCGGGCGTCTTCCGTACTTCGCGCCCCCGCATCAGGCTATGGAGATCAACCAGTTTATCAACGAAGTGAGCGATGCCTATGAGCAAGTGGGTCGGCCTATCCTCGAAGGACGGTTAGTCGCGCTGCTGCTCACGGTGGCTGAGCCCCAGACCCTGGGCGAGCTGGCCACTGCGCTCGAGGTCAGCAAGTCAGCGCTGCTCAAGGTGGTACGCCCGATGGTGGAGCGCGGCGACCTCAAACGCTGGCGCGAGCCCAAGACCCGGCAACACAGCATTGCCCTAGCTGGCCCAGCGTACATTCACGATCTGCGGTTGCACCTGATCAGTGGCCGGCGGGTGCTGGGGGCAGTGCGTGCGTTGCTAGCCCAACCCGACCTGGACAAGCCCGTCCGCGAGCGCCTCTTTCAGCACGCCCAGGTGGTAGAGGCGGCCACCAGCGCCCTGGAGAAGATCGTACACACGGTCGAGGAGCAGCAGATCCAGGACCTTCAGCGCCACCTCGAGCAGGACTGGGACGCCTTACCCCCGCGCAAAGGACGGGGGCGCGCCCCCCGGCTCACCTGACCTCTTGCGCGGCCCGGTAACCCAAACGCTCCTCGAGCCTGGCCTTTACCGTGGGCCATTCGTCGTCCAGGATGCTATACACCACCGAGTCACGCCGGTGTCCGTCGGGAAGGATCGCCGCCTTGCGCAGCACCCCTTCGCGCACCGCCCCCAGCTTTTCCATGGCCCGCTGGCTTCGCTCGTTGCGGAGATCCACCATGAACTGCACCCGGATGGCCCCCAGGTCTTCAAAAGCGTGTTTGAGCAAGAGATACTTGGCCTCGGGGTTGACCTGGGTTCCCTGATACTCCCGCACGATGAAGGTGCCGATCTCCAGGTTTTTGTGCGCCTCGTTGATATGGATGTAGGAGATGCGCCCGGCGAAGTCATCGCCCTTGCGGATGGCAAAGTTTATGCGATCGGGCTCGGCGTTGAGCCGTTCGATATAGGCCCGGTACCCCTCCGCGCTGCCCTCTTGCGGGGCTCCGCGGGACATATAGGCAAACAGCTCGGGGTCGTGGTGGCGGGCCCACAAGGGGGCGTGCTCGAGGGTCAGGGGCTCGAGCCGGATGTAGCGCCCGATCAGGGAGACGGGTTTAACCCACATGCCCTCAGGGTACAGGGGAAGGGACGCGGAGGAAAGTCATACCCCCCCATCCTGGGCCCGGAAATCCCCGGGGCGCCGCCTTCTTGACCGACCTGGTGCCGTACGCTAAACGCGGTGGATCATCCTCTCGTCAGAGCCCGGGCTCGAGGCCTGAACCCGGCGGCGTGCACATAACCCAACTTCCCCAACCCCGCTGGACTAAACTGAGGTTCATGATCCGGGTGGGCATTCTCTCGGTCTCGGACGAGGCGGCGCGGGGCGTACGCCCCGACACCACCCACACCGCCTTGCGCGAGGCTCTAGCTGCGGGTCCTTTCGAAGTGGCGGCCTACGAGCTGGTACCCCAGGAATCAGCCCAGATCAAGCGGGTGCTCCGGCTATGGGCCGATCGCGAAGGCTACGAGCTAATCCTCACCGTCGGGGGGACTGGCCTCTCCTCCCGCGACAACACCCCCGAGGCCACCCGCGAACTGCTCGAGCGCGAGGTGCCCGGCCTGGCCGAGCAGATGCGCGCGAGCCTCGGGGCTTCGCCGCACATCGTGCTCTCGCGGGGGGTGGTGGGCACCCGGGGGCGAAGCCTGGTCGTGAACCTACCCGGCGAGGCAGAGGATGCGCTGGCCGCCCTCGAGGCCATCTTTCCGCTGCTGCCCAAGACCATCGAGATGATCACTGGGAAGACCCTCACCCCCCAGCGCTAACCGCCCTTCCCCGCTTCGCTCCGCAGGACTCGCGGACGATCAGGGGGGTGGGCAGGCGGATATGGGGGTGCTCTGGGGGGTTGCCCTGCATCAGGCTCGAGAGCATCTCCACCGCCAGGCGGCCCTGCTCCACCGCCGGAACCCGAACCGTGGTGAGCGGGGGGGTCATGTAGGGCGCGGTGGGGATGTCGTCGTAGCCCACCACGGCGATATCTTGCGGAATGCGCAGGCCCTTCTCGTGGATGGCCGCCATCGCCCCCAACGCGATGGTATCGTTCCCGGCGAAGAGGGCGGTGGGGTAGGGTTTGCGGCGCAGCAGCCGCCGCATGGCCTCGTAGCCGCTGGCGGCGGAGTAGTTGCCGAACTGGACCAGCGCCGGGTCGTACTCCAGCCCCGCCGCCTCGAGCGCACGGCGATACCCTCGGTGGCGGTTCTGGGTGGCGTAGTAGTTCTCGGGCGAGAAGGTGATGTGGGCGATACGGGTGTGGCCTAAGGCGATGAGGTGGCGCGTCGCCTGCTCGCTCGAGGCCTGGTCGTCGGTCTCCACCGAGTAGACCTTCGATTCCAGCCCTGGCCACTGGCGAAAACCGATCAGCACCACCGGGAAGTTGCGCTGGATGAGCTCGGGTAGCTGGCTGTCGTCGGAGCGGAGGTTGACCACGATCAGGCCGTCGATGCGCTGGCCCCGCACCAGCTCCAAATAGGCATCGGGCCTGGAGACGTCCTCCACCGTCTCCAACAGTACCCGGTAGCCGTGCTGGTGGCTGGTGTGGCTGAGGCTATAGAGCAGTTGGGGAATGTACGCATCGACCTGAAGGTGCTCGGCGTGGGAGACCACCAAGCCGATGGTGAGGGTCTGGCCGCTGACCAGGCTGCGGGCAGCGGCGTTGGGCACGTAACCGAGTTCCTGGGCTGCTTTGAGCACCCGCTGCCGGGTTTCCTCCCGGATGTTGACGCCAGGAACCCCGTTGAGCACCAAGGACACCGTGGTCCTGGAGACCCCAGCGCGCCGAGCGACTTGGTAGCTGGTGACTCGAGGCTTCCCGGTCATGTGGCCCTTCAAGCTCCTCGACCATTATAGCCGGACTGAGCAAGGCCGGGACGAACCTACCCTCGCCTTGAGGACAGCCTGGATGCGGTTTCCCCGGGAAGCCCCGCATTCTCAGCTTCTCACAACGGCCTCTCCGGGGCGCAGCGGCTCGGGAATCCAGTCACCGTGGGCGGCCAGCAGCTCGTCCACCAAGTTCCAGATTTGCTCCAAGTCGAGCTCGGCGGCGGTGTGGGGGTCGAGCATCGCCGCGTGGTAGACGTGTTCGCGCCTGCCGGTGAGCACCGCCTCGACCACCAGCGACTGTACGTTGATGTTGGTCTGCATGAGGGCGGCCAGGTGGAGCGGAAGGGGACCGACGCGGGTGGGCTGGATGCCGTTTTTGTCCACCAGGCAAGGCACCTCCACGCAGCAGCCCTGCGGCAGGTTGTCGATGAGGCCGTGGTTGAGCACGTTGCCGTAGACGACGCGCGGGGTGCCGGTCTCCTGGCTGTGGATGATGAGAGAGCCGTACTCGTGGCTGCGGTGGACGGGGAGGGGCTCGGCGCTGCGCTCGAGTTCGTCCCGCAGCTCCTCCCACCCCGCGATCTGTTCCTCGCAGCGGCGGATATATTCGTCGAGGGGGATGCCGAACTTCTCGATGAGGTCGGGGCGGTCCCGCTTGATAAACCACGGCACGTACTCGCTGAAGTGCTCGCTGCTCTCGGTGACGAAGTAGCCCAAGCGGCGGAATACTTCGTAGCGCACGCTATCGGGTAGCTTCACCGCGCCGTGGCCGCGGTAGGCGGTTTTTCCGGATTCGAGGAAGGCCCGAATCCGAGGGTAGAGGTCCTCCCCGTTCCGCTCGAACTTGAGGTAAAAGGCCATGTGGTTGATCCCGGCGCAGAGGTAGTTGATTTCCTCCACCGGCACCCCGATGTCCTGGGCGAGCTGCTCGGCGGTGCCCTGCACGCTGTGGCACAGCCCCACCGTCTTGATGCGGGTGGCCTTGAGCAAGGCCCAGGTGTTCATAGCCATGGGGTTGACGTAGTTGAGGTGCAGCACCTCAGGGCATAGCCGCTCCATGTCGCGGGCCATCTCTAACAGCACGGGGATGGTGCGCAGCCCCCGCATGATCCCGCCGATGCCCAAGGTGTCGGCGATGGTCTGGCGCAGGCCGTACTTTTTGGGGATCTCAAAGTCGATGACGGTGGCGGGTTTGTACCCGCCGACCTGGATCATGTTGATGGCGTAATGGGCCCCCTCGAGCGCCCTTTCGCGATCGGTGGTGGCGAGGATCTGCGGCCTGACTCCGAGGCTCTGCGCCAGCCGGTGAGCCACGATCTCCGAGGTTTTTAGCCGCTCCGCGTTGATGTCGTAGAGCACCAGGGTGGATTCGGAGAGCTCGGGGAAGCTCAGGATGTCGCCCATCAGGTTTTTGGCAAAGACCGTGCTCCCCGCGCCGATAAAAGTGATCTTGGGCATAAAAGCATCAACTCCTTGGTCGAACAACTAAACCGCAAAGCGAACGGTGGCCCCTCGAGGCGTCCTGATCCCTACGCTAGCACAAGCAACCGGTGGCTATTGCCGGCATACGAGCGCCTCGAGGGTTCCATATCTATCGTTTAAAGAGCGCGTTGACTTTGGCGTTGGCTTCCTTGAGCGCGTCGGCAGCCTTGGCCTTGCCCAGGAAGATTGAGTCCATCGCGGCGCTCATAATGCTGCTGATCTCGGATGCATAGTCGGTGATGGGGAATAGAAAGGTCGCCCCCTTGGTGTTGGCGATGGTGGTGAAGGCACTTACGTCCAGGCCATTCTTCTTATGCGCCTGCAAAGCCGCGTCCACCCCCGACTTGATCGCCGGGAAGACCACGCCATACGATCCCACGATGTTCTGGCAGGCAGGCGAGCCCAGGAACTTGACCCACTTCCAGGCTTGCTCCTGTTTCTTGCTGCCTGTCCAGATAGAATCGGCCAGGCCGTTGAACATGCTCTTGCGCCCGTTGGGTCCAATGGGCAGCAAGGCGAAGCCCACGTCGAACTTGGCGTTGTCCTTGAACCACTTGATCATCCACGAACCGTGGGGCAGCATGGCCACCTTACCCGAGGTGAACAGCGCCTCAGATCCCAGGCGGCTCACGTCGGAGATGGGAACCATGTAGCCCTTCTTGAGGCTGAGGTCGGCCAGCCATTGGATGGTCTCGGCCAGCTTGGGGCTGTCGTAGTAGTACTTGGTGTCCCAGGGTCCGTCGTTGAACTTGAAGCCGTTGGACACCGCCAACCAGCTCCATTCGGTCTGGCCGTAGCCGCCGCCGGAGCCGTTGATGACAAAGCCGTACTGCACGACGTTCTTAGGGTCGAAATTCTTCGAAAGTCCGTTATTGCCGTTCTTGTCCTTGGTGAGTTGGGCGATCACCCGCTCGAAACTGCCCCCGTCCTTGGGGTTCCAGGTCCAGGTGCGGAGGGTGGCCTCGCTGATTCCGGCGTCCTTGAGCAGTTTCTTGTTGTAGACGATGGCGATGGTGTCCCAGTCCTTGGGCAGGCCGTACTGCTTGCCGCCGCGCCCCCACAACTCGTACAGCCCGGGGTAGTAGATGTCGGTCTTGACCCCGTCGCGCTTGATCAGAGGAGCGATGTCCACGATCTGGCCGTTACTAGCGAACTCGGGGTACTTGGCCAGGTGGTTGGTGAAGACGTCGGGAGCGGTACCGGAGACAAAACCGGTGGTGAGGCCCGTCCAGTAGTCATCCCAACCCTTCTGCACAATGTTTACCTTGATGTCGGGGTTCTCCTTCTGGAAGGCGTTGGCGCAGGTCTGATAGGCTGGCTGCTGGTTGGAGTCCCACAGCCAGTAGGTGATCTCGGTCTGGGCGAAAGCCTGGGCGGCTAAGGCCGCGACTGCTGCGATGACTGTCCTGCGAAAAACTTGGTGCACGGGTCCCTCCTCAATTGGCAAGGATTCTTAATTGCCGGTAGCCCAAAAACCCTTCGTTTTCCTGTTGGCTGCTTACCTCACCCCTTTCACTTCGCTCGAGCTTTCCCATGGGAGAAGAGGGCTATTTCAGACCGCTGAACTGCAGTGACTCCACCACCTGCCGCCCCAATACCACCAGCAGGATGAACACCGGGATGATGGCCAGGAAGGTAGCGGCCATCAGGCCCGTCCAGTCCGGCGAGCCCTGCGGGGTCTGGGACTGGAACACCTTCAGCGCCACGGTGAGGACTTGCATGTTGTTATCCTTGCTGACGATCCAGGGCCAGAAGAACTCGTTCCAGGTGTTGATGGTGGTGAGAATCGCCAGGGTGACCAAAGGGGTCTTGCTGATGGGCAGGACGATGCGCCAGAAGATGTAAAAAGGTGTGGCCCCGTCGAGGTGGGCAGCCTCCTCGAGTTCCTTGGGCACGGCCAGGAAGAACTGCCGCAGGAAGAACACCGCGAAGGGAGTCATCAGCACGAAGGGCGCCACCATCCCCTGGAAGGTGTTGAGCCAGCCCAGGTTCTTGATCAGGATGAAGTTGGGGATGAACAGCACCGCGCCGGGGATCATGGTCGCGGCCAGGAAGAGGAAAAAGATCCCGTCGCGCCCGGGGAAGCGCAGCCGGGCGAAGGCATAGGCGGCCATGGCGCTGAAGAAGGTCTGGGAGACGACGATGGTGAGGGTGAAGAGCACCGAGTTGCGCATGGCGGTGAGGAAGTTGATGTTGGCCACGCCGCCCACCGCCAGGTTCTCCTCGAGGCTCACCAGCCCTAGCACCCGCCGGAAGTTGAGGAGGGTGGGGTCGGAGGGAAAGAGGAGGGAGGCTTGCTGGAAGAGCTCCTTAGGGTGGGTGACCGCGGTCTTGATCACGATCCATAGCGGAAAGAGGGTGATGAAAATCAGCACCGCCAGCAGCGTCCAGGCCACGATTCGCCCCAAAGTCAGTGGGTATGCCGCGCGATTGCGCATGCAAAACCTCCTATGCCAGATCGGAGTGGCCCGCCCGGAAGAGGCGCATCTGGAGCAGGGTGAAGACCACCAGGATCAGGAAAAGCACCATCGACATGGCCGAGGCGTAGCCCATCTTGAAAAACTGGAACGCGTTCTCGTAGATGTACCAGACGATTACCCGCGTGGCGTAGGTGGGGCCGCCGCCGGTTGCCACCGCCACGGTGTCGAAGATCTGGAAGGAGCCGATGACGCTGGTGACGAGCACGAAGACCGTCACCGGGCGCAAAAGCGGGAGGGTAATGCGCCAGAACATGCGCCACTCCCCAGCCCCGTCGATGGCGGCAGCCTCGTAGAGCGAGCGCGGGATGGACTGCAGACCGGCGTAGAACAGCAGGGCCGTAAAGCCCATGTGCCGCCAGATGTTGACCCCGGCCACCGTCGCCAGGGCCTGGTCGGGCGAGCCGAAGAAGGGCTGGCGCTCGAGGCCCAAGCTGCTCAGGAAAACGTTGACGTATCCCAGGATGGGGTGGAGCAGCCACAGGAAGATCATCGCCACCACCACGTTCGAAAGCAGGTAGGGCAGGATGATAACCGCCCGCACGAAGATCGAGCGCACCAAGCGATCCATCAAAACTGCCAGCAGCAGCGCAAGCACGGTTTGCAGGGGGATGTTGAAGAGCACGTAGAGCCCGGTGACCTTCAGCGCGTGCCAGAAGTTGGGGTCGGCCACCAGGGCTTGGTAGTTTTCCAGCCCCACCGGCCTGGGGGGACGCAGCAGGTTCCAATCGGTGAAGCTGATGGAGAAGGCGCGGATCGAAGGCAGCAGATAAAACAGCACGAAACCCACAAAAGCAGGGAGGATGAAGAGCCAGCCGGTTAGGGCCTCACGACTGAAAAACTGTCGCAAAGCCGGAGGCAGCCTTCTGGGCCTTTGCATCGCTCCTGGTTCTGGCACCTGCTCCATGGTTACCTCCCTAGCGGAGAATAGGGCAATAATTACCGTCCTAGGCTTTACTAACTCGTGTTAATAACGCGTGTTAGCTAGATTAGCCCAAAGCTTTCCGCTTGTCAAGTGAAGGGCTAGAAGCGCGTCCTGGCCGGTGGCACCGGCCGGGCCTGCCTCGAGCCCTCGGGCCGCCTCCTCCCAGGAGGATCGCCCCTGCTTCTACAATGGGAGCATGTTTCGTTCTAAGCGCACACCGGAACCAACCATCTTCCTCGAGATGGATCAGGCCAAGTCCGAGGCCCGACGCCGCGGGCTCCGGGTGATCGATCTCTCGATCGGAACCTCCGACCTGCCCCCACCCCACGAAGCCCTGGAAGCGCTCAAAACCGCGGTGGACGATCCCAGCACCTACGGCTACTGCCTCAAATCGGGAACGCGGCCTTTTCTGGAGGCCGCTACGGCTTGGTATGCTCGCCGCTACGGCCTCGAGCTAGATCCTGGCCGCGAGGCTCTGGCGCTGATCGGCTCGCAGGAGGGGCTGGCTCACCTGCTCTTGGCGGTGGCGGACCCCGGCGATGGCCTCCTGCTGCCCGAGGTAGCCTATCCGAGCTACTTCGGCGCGGCGAAAGTGGCGGGGCTCGAGCCCCACCTGATCCCTCTTGGCCCCGACTTCCTGCCGGTGCTCGAGGCCATCCCCGAGGAAGTGGCCCGTAAGTCCAAGGTACTCCTGCTCAACTACCCCAATAACCCAACCTCTGCCTTAGCCGATGAAGCCTGGTGGAGGGATACCTTGAGCTTCGCCGAGAGATACGGCCTGCTCTTGGTCCACGACAACCCCTACGTGGACCAGGTGTACGCGGGCCAAGCCCCCTCTCCCCTGGCCCTGCCCGGGGGCAAAGAGCGCGTGGTAGAGCTGTTCAGCTTCTCCAAGAGCTACCACCTGACGGGTTTCCGGCTGGGCTTCGCCTTGGGCAACGCCGAGGCCCTGGGTGCGCTGGAGGCGGTCAAAGGCCCGGTGGACTTCAACCAGTACGCCGGGATCCAGCGCATGGGCATCGCCTGCTTAGGGCTACCCGAAGAGCGGGTGCGGCGAGACGCCGGAGTGTGGCAGCGCCGGGCCAGGGCGCTGGTCGAGGCGTTAGGGGAGGTCGGCTGGAAGGTACCAGAGCCCAAAGCCTGTATGTACCTCTGGACCCAACTGCCCCAGGGGCTGGACGACCTCGAGTTTTGCAAGGACCTGGTGGCCAAGACCGGGGTGGCCCTCGCGCCGGGGCGGGGGTTTGGCCCCGGTGGGTACGGCTACGTGCGCTTCGCCCTGGTCCAGCCCGAACCGGTGTTGCGCGAAGCCATCCGCCTCATCAATGAATTTTTGCGCGCAGGGGCCTGAGGGTATCGCTCTTAATTGCTTTGCGCGCCGGGGCGGTGGGCACCCGAGGCCCTGGCAACAAGATTTACGCGCGCGTCTTGCGTACGGCGTAAAACAATCGTTGCCCGTGTACTTAGCCGTATACTAAAGCCTCGTGAAATCGCCCTGGGCCGTTCTCGCCGCGGCCATAACCGCCGGGACCGCCATCTCAGCCATCGGCTTCGCTTATCCCACCCTTTCGCCCTACCTCCGCACCGACTTAGGACTTTCGCTCACTGCGGTGGGCCTCCTCAACACCTTCATCTACCTGGGCACCATGCTGGGTGCTCTGCCGGCAGGTTGGCTGACCGATCGTTTCGGCAGCCGCCGGGTGCTGATCCTGGCTGCACTCACCGCCGCTGGGCTGACCCTGTTGATCCCGCTGGTGGCTCGAGCCGAGTTCCTTTTCCTGGGGTTGTTGGTAGGGGTCGGCCTGGTGGTCGCTACCTCCACCCCGGCAGGCTCGCAAGCAGTGGCTCAGGCTTTTCCACCTACGCAACGTGGGACGGTGATCGGGCTGCGGCAGATGGCAGTTCCCCTGGGCGGGGCGGTGGCCTCGGCCCTTCTTCCGCTCATCGCAGAGCATTTCGGCTGGCGCTGGGCCTCGCTAGGGATTGGGCTGATCGCCCTACTCGCGGCCTGGGTAACGGGCTGGCTCTACCAGGAGCAGGGCTCGAGCGGGCCGCAACCCATCCTTCGAAGCCCGCCACTGAGCCGAATCCTCAGCCAGCGCGACATCTTGCTGGCCGCCATCGCCGGTATGACCCTGCCTACCGGGCAGTTCATCATGATCACCTACTTGATCCTCTTCCTGAAAGAGCGCTTTGGCCTCTCCGAATTGATCGGCGCGGCCTTGCTCACCGCAGCCAATCTGGCTGGGGCCTTCAGCCGCGTCTTCTGGTCGTGGATGTCCGACCGGCTGGGCGGGCGGCGCAAGCCGCTGCTGGTGAGCATCGTGGCCTTGGCGGCTCTTTGCGCCCTCTCGCTGGCTTGGCTGCCGGTAGGCACGCCCTTGTGGTTCAAGGCGGCGATCGTCATCCTGTTCGGTGCAACCGCGCTGGGCTGGCAAGGCCTGCACTTCTCGCTTCTCACCGAGCTTTCGCCGAGGGGCCTCGAGGGCCGGGTGGTAGGGTTTGGGCTGATCTTCACCTCGATTGGGATCGCCCTGGCTCCCCCGGTATTCGGCTTCGTGGTGGAGCAAAGCGCCAGCTACACGGTGGGCTGGCTGCTGTTGGCTGGGATTTATGGGGTGGGAGTAGGGCTGCTCTCGAGGGTGCGGGAGCCCCTACAGACATGAAAGATTTGATATATTTGACTTGCGTAAACGACCCTCCGTATCGATGACGAGCTGTACCGGCGCGCCAAGGCCGAGGCCGCCCGACAGGGAATCACCCTGACCCAGTTTCTTGAGGAGGCGCTCCGTTTGCGGCTTCAGTACCACCCTGGTAAGCCGGTTAAGCTCCCTACCTTCGATAGCGGTAAGGTCTTTGACTTTGCGCCGGAACGGCTCAAAGAACTCATCCAATCGAGCGATCTCGCGTATGACCTGCACAAGCTGGGAGGGTCCTAGCGGTGTATGTGCTCGATTTCAACGTGCTGATCTATGCTTTCCGGCAAGACGCGCCGCAACACCGGGCTTGTTACGCCTGGCTGAACGGCTCGCTCACAACGGGAGAGGGCGTCGGAGTCCCGAGCTGGGTCGAGCGCGAGGTGCTGCGCATCAACACCCTCCCTTCGCTGGGAGATCTAGCCGCGCCGCCCCAGGATGTGTTCGCCTTCTTGTATGCGCTGAGGAAGCATCCTGCATATCAGCTCGTCGAACCCGGCCCGAACCATCTGCCCATCTTCGAAGACCTCTGCCAACGCTTGGGCCTGCGGGGCAATGACCTCAACGATGCTTTTATGGCAGCGCTGGCCATCGAGCGCGGAGCCACCCTGGTCAGCACCGATAGGGGTTTTTCACGTTTTCCGGGCTTGCGCCGAGTGGATCCTTTGGAAGAGTGACAACTCCTCGAACTGCGCCGTGGCGCGGCGCGAGGCTTCACCTCGCTGCGCGGCGAAGCAGTTTCGCGGCGCTAGCCGGGTAAGCCCCGTCCAGGCCCGAGGCTCTTCCCCTTCTCCCACGGAGGCGGCGAGCCCCTCCCCGCGAAGCTCCCCCACCCCCCCTCTTTTCTCTGCTTTCGCGCAGCGAGATACATGCCTTTGAGGATGGCAAATCCGACCGCTTTGGGGCATCATGGTGGCCATGCGCGTCATTGACCTTCGCTCCGATACGGTGACCAAGCCCACCCCGGCCATGCGCCGCGCCATGGCTGAGGCCGAGGTGGGCGACGACGTGTACGCGGAAGACCCCACGGTCAACAAGCTCGAGGCGCTGGCCGCCGAGATGCTGGGCCTGGAAGCGGGGCTCTTCATGCCCTCCGGCACCATGACCAACCAGGTGGCCCTGATGCTCCATCTCCAACGCGGCCAGGAGGTGATCGCGCCCAAAGGGGCGCATATCTACGAGTACGAACCGGGTTCGCTGAGCGTCCTCGCGGGCGGGGTGATCCGGCTGGTCGAGGCCCCCTACGGCGTCCCCGACCCCGAGGCGGTGCGCGCAGCCATCCACACCTCGCCGCACCAGGCCCCTACGGGGTTGATCGCGCTGGAGAACACCCACAACTATGCCGGAGGAACGGTGGTCCCCCTCGAGGCCGGGCGGGCTATCCAGCGGGTCGCAGAGGAAGCCGGGCTGCCCACCCACCTCGACGGGGCCCGCCTGTTCAACGCGGCCACCGCGCTGAGGGTCGCGCCCGCCGAACTGGCCCGGGGGTTCCGCACGGTCTCGATCTGTCTTTCTAAAGGGTTGGGAGCCCCGGTGGGGTCGGTGCTATTGATGCCTAGGGACTACCGGGCCGAGGCCTGGCGTTACCGCAAGATGCTGGGCGGGGGAATGCGCCAGGCCGGGGTGCTGGCCGCGGCGGGAATCCTAGCCCTCACCGAGGGGCCTAAGCACCTCGAGCGCGACCACCAGATGGCCCGCGCGCTGGCCGAGGGTCTCCTGCGGATGCAGGTGGAGGTAGACCTCGAGTCCGTGCAGACCAACATGGTCTACGCCCACCTTCCCCACGCCGCCGACTTTGTGGAACGGCTACGCCAGGCCGGGGTGTTGGCTAACGCGATGGGCAGTCGGGTACGCTTCGTCACCCACCGCGACCTGGCCGACGAGGACATCCCTTTGGCCCTCAGGCGCATCGAGAACGCGCTGCACGTAGCCTGAGCGGGCGTCATATACCCGGCCGCAACCACAAGCCTTCTTATCAGTCCTTCCAGGTCTCCACGATTTTGTACTGCACCAACGCAGTATAGAGGGCCTGATTCCCCTGGGCGCTGGTGGTGAACTTTACATCTACCAACACGGTATCCTCGGCTAGCTCCTCGATGAAGCGGTTCAGGCGCTCTTGAAAGATATCCGGGTCGTTGGCGGTGATGACGCGAAAACGCACCCCTTCCATGGTTTCCTCCGTCTTGGCCGCGCGAAGGTCAACCCCGAGCCGCTAACAGCTCTTGGGGCAGATCCCCGATGACCCCATCTACCCCCCACTCGAACAACCGCTTGGCTGTCGCTTGGTCGTTGACTGTCCAGGTCACCACGAACAACCCCTGGGCCTTGAACTCCGCCACCTGCGCGGAGGTGAGGAGGGAGAAGTGGGGATGAACCCCCCCCACCGGCAGACAGGGAAGCAGTTCGAGCACCTCCGGCTGGGTGTAGAGCAAGGCCATGGGCACGTCTACGCCGGCCTTCCCTAGGCGGATAAGCGCCAACGGGTCGAAGGAGCTGATCCAAGCTCGCTCCCGCTGCGGCCAAGCCGCCAGGGCTCGGGCTAGGTCGGACTCGCGTCCATCGCTCGAGGGCGGCTGGCTTTTGAGCTCGAGGTTGAGGTACGCCCGGGGAAACTCCTCGTAAAGCTCAAACACCTGCTCGAGCCTCGGCACCCAGGGAGCGCGGGCCGCGAGCTCGGCCCAAGAGAGCCCCGAGATCGCCACCCCCTCCAGCTCGAAATCGTGGTGGACCACCAGCACCCCGTCCTGGGTGCGTTGGACATCCAGCTCTACCCCATCCAGTCCGGCCTCAAGGGCGGCTCGAAAGGAGCCCAGGGTGTTCTCCCTGGTTGCGCGGGGGGAACCGCGATGACCCAGCAGCAGACCTTTCGCCCGAAGCGGCATTTTGCCATTCACAACCATGAGAGCAGTGTACACTTACGGTATATGAACTATGAAACCCGCTTAGCCGAGCTGGTCCGTGAACCCGTGCTGGCCCAACTCAAGGGGCCGGGAGGACTGCTGGCCCTAACCGGGCGCGAACTGTGGCTGTTAGACGAGCAGGGGGAGCAATACGCCCCCTTGACCCGGATTCGCCGCATTACCCGCGGCGAGGGGGGCACGGTGATGATCTTGAGCGACACCGATACCCTCATGACCGTCCCCCTCCGCTCCTTCGAGGTCAGCGAGCTCAAAATGTTTCTAGAATCCCTCAAGGAGCACGTGATCCGAGCCCGAAAAGGCATCTCCACCGCAGTAGACAACCCGCCTGCCGCCTCGCCCTCTCCCCTGCCCCAGCCTACCCCCCCTGATCCGGAGCCCGCCCCCGCCGAACCGGTAATCCCCCGCTCATACATCGACCAGCCCGAGGAGGTCCCGGTAACCCCCACCATCGAGCAAGCCCCGCCCCCACCGTATAGTGACCCGCGCAATACCGCTGCCGGGGATCGGGTGCGCAGCTCGGTTTGGGAAGAGCCCCCTAGCCCGCGCGCGGAGGCCTCCACCCAAGTTTGGGAGGAGCCTCCGGCCACGCTCCCTCGGGAAGAGGAGACCGCCTCCCCTACGCCAGCCCCGCCGATAGCTCCAGCCCCAGCCCGGCGGGGAGGTACCTCCACGCTGCTCAAGCTGATGAGCCTGATTACCCTCGGGGCGACGCTAGCCCATCTGGTCAACCGGATTTTAACCCCCACCGGCGACGTATGGGGGCTGATCGGCGTGGCCGTAGTGGGTTCGGGGCTAGCGCTGATCGAGTGGCGTCTGTCCGAGTAGGCCTCCCCCTTCCGACCCTTCTGGGCGGGCTTTACCTGGTTTGCGTGCTGGGGTTGGGGCTTTACAGCCTGTGGCCTCGGCTATTCCCCCACTTTACCCCGATCTCTGAAGCGCAAGGCCTTTCGCCCTCACCCCCGCCGCTTGAGGCGAACCCTTCCCCTGCACCCCGGGAAGGGCCCATCAGCCTCAACCGGGCTACCCTCGAGGAGCTGGAGGCCCTTCCCGGCATAGGCCCCACCCTCGCCCGCCGGATCATCGCAGGCCGCCCCTATGCCTCGGTAGACGAACTCTTGCGGGTACGAGGAATTGGAGAGCGCACCCTCGAGCGCCTGCGCCCGCTGGTAGTTCCATGATCCCCTATGCCTTGGGTGCCGGGGCCCTGCTCGGCGCCCTGAGCCAGCTCAGCCCCTGGGTGTTCCTGGGGTTGCTGGTTGGGTTTTGGCTCCCCGAGCGGGTGCGCTGGGCAGCGCTGGGGGCTTTTGCGCTGGTGATGCTGCGGGCATCTACCCTGGGCGATCCTTGGGCGGCAAGGATCGGGCAGGAGGTAACCTTAGAAGGCCAGCTTCACCGGGGGTTTCTATGGACCCCACAGGGAAAGGTGTACGTCCGCCACTTTCCCCCTTTGGAAGACGGGGCCTACCGCCTCGAGGGCCTCCTAGCGCGCCCGCAGCCCAAACGCAACCCTGGCGGCTTCGACCAGAGCCTTTGGCTCAAGGGGCTGGGGGTAAAGGCGGTGCTCGAGGTACGGCGGGTGCTGTACCGGCGGCCAGCCAGCCCCACCTACCACGACCGCTACCGCCAAACCCTACAGCATGGCCTCTCCCCCGAGGTGGCGGCCCTCGCCACCGCGCTGACCCTGGGCGAGCGCGAGGGGCTGGGAGAGCTATACGAAGCGTTCCAGCGGGCCGGTCTGGCCCACGCCCTAGCCCTCTCTGGCCTCAACGTAGGCATCCTGGTAGGGGCAGGGCTGATCCTGCTTTACCCGCTCGGGCCACGCCGCTACTGGGCGGCGCTCCCACTCGCTTGGGCCTACGTTCTGCTGGCGGGCCCGAGCCCCAGCCTGCTGCGGGCCAGCCTGATGGCGACGGTGGTGTTGCTGGCCTTGGCCTTGGGAAAGGGCCGAAACGCTCTCCTGAGCGGGTGGATGCTGGCTTTGGCCGCCCATCTGGCCTGGGAACCTTACGCGGTGTTCAGCCTGTCGTTCCAGCTTTCCTACCTGGCGGTGCTGGGCATCGCGGTGCTACTGCCGGCGTTGCCCCGACCCAGGGGGTGGAGGGGTTATCTGGCTGAGGTCTTCGCCCTCACCCTCTCGGCGCAGGCTTTCCTGATCCCCCTCCTCCTTCATAACTTTCACCGGCTTGCGCTGCTCTCTCCCCTGGCTAACTTGGCCGTCTTGCCCTTGCTCAACCTGCTGGTGCCCCTGACGTTCATCAAAGGGTTATGGAGTGGCTTCGCGGGAATCTTGGCTCCTCCGATCGAGGTCCTTTCCCAGCTCTCAATCGAGCTGACCCGCTGGCTGGCCCGAGGGCCGCAGCTCTTTTGGGGCGAGATCTCTCCTTCGGGGTTTGCCCTGTACTACCTGGGGCTAGCTCCCCTGGTGTTAGCGCTGTACAACCGCCTCCCCTGGCGACGTGCGCTTATGCTGGGCTCGGCCGCGCTGCTCTCGAGCATCCTGCCGGCCCAGTTTCAGCGGGCCGAGATTTGGCAACTCGATGTAGGTCAGGGAGATGCCAGCTTGATCCGCCTGCCAGACCAAACCGCCATCTTGGTGGACGGCGGAAGGCCCTACGCAGCAGAGCGGGTGGTGCGCGCCCTCGATGCTTTAGGGATTCCCAAGCTCGACCTGGTGGTAGCGACTCACCCCGATGCCGACCACATCGCCGCCCTCCCCGAGGTGCTGGCCGAAGTCCCGGTGGGCAGGGTGCTGGCCGGGCCGCCGCAGCCGCGAGACCCCCTCGACCTGGCCCTGCGCAAGGCGGCGCAGGACGCCGGAGTCCCGGTAAGCACGGTTGTACGGGGCAGCTCGCTGCGGCTTGGCCAAGCCCGCTTGAGCTTCCTCGGACCTCGAGGAGACGAGCCCGACGACAACGGACGAAGCCTGGTATTCGTGCTTGAGTGGCGGGGGCGCCGGGCCTTGTTCACCGGTGATGCTCCTACCGTTGCCGAGGAGGACTGGCCCGCGCTTCCGGTCCACCTGCTCAAGGTAGGGCACCACGGCTCCAAAACCAGCACCGGAGAAGAGCTCTTGGAGAAAACCCGCCCCAAAGTGGCCCTTATCGGGGTGGGGCGCAACAACTACGGCCACCCGGCCGCCGAGGTGCTCCACAGGTTAGAGCGGTACTCCGTGGAGGTCCACCGTACCGACTGGGAGGGGGCGATCCGGGTTCAGCTCTGGTAGCCCAGCCGTTCCAGGATGGCTTGGAGCTCCTCACGGGAGTGATAGCGAATCTCGAGCCTCCCCCGCTCCTCCCCTACCAACCGAACCTTCCAGCCCAACTGCCGCGAGAGGCTTCGGGCGATATCGGGATAGGCCTCCTGTCGGCTCCCTGGGCTTCTTTCCACCGGTAGCTCGGCGCGCTCCTTCAGCCGCTCGCTGTCGCGCACGCTGAGGTTTTTGCTGAGGATTTCCCCAAGCCCCCACTCCCGTTTGGAGTGGGGCAGTGCCAGCAGGGCGCGCGCATGTCCAGCCGTGATCTCTCCGGCCTCGAGCGCGGCCAGGGCGCTCTTGGGAAGCTGGAGCAACCGGATGGCGTTGGTCACCGTGCTGCGGGCCTTACCCACCGCTTTGGCGATCTCCTCCTGGGAAAGCCCCATTTCCACCAAGCGCTGGTATCCCTGGGCCTCTTCCACCGGGTTGAGGTCCTCTCGTTGGAGGTTTTCCACTAAAGCCAGCTCCAGGGCCTCCCGGTCGGTGATGTCGCGGATCACCACGGGTACCTCTTGCAGCCCGGCCAATTGGCAAGCCCGCCAACGCCGCTCCCCGGCTATCAACTCGTACCCTTCCCCCTTAGGCCGCACCAACAGCGGCTGTAACAGGCCCTTTTCCCTGATCGAGGCCGCGAGCTCCTCCAAGGCTTCCTGATCGAAATTGCGGCGGGGCTGGAAGGAGCCGGGCTTGATCAAGGCCAAGGGCAACCTCACCGGGGCCGCTTGGGTCTTGGGCAGCAAAGCATCCAGCCCTTTGCCCAACCCGCTAGGCTTCTTGGACACGGCGCATCACCTCCTCGGCCAGACGGCGGTAGGCGTGAGCCCCGCTCGAGGTGGGGGCGTAGGTGGAGATGGCCTGGCCGTAACTAGGGGCTTCAGCCAGGCGTACATTGCGAGGTACCACCGTCCAGAACACCTGCTCGCCGAAGTGGGCACGGATGTTGGCCTCCACCTGCTGGGAGAGCAGGGTGCGAGAGTCGTACATGGTGATCACAATCCCCAAAATGCGCAGCCCGGGGTTCAACCGCACCCTCACCTGCTCCACCGTCTCCATCAGACCGGCAATCCCCTCGAGCGCGTAGTATTCCGCCTGTACCGGTATCAACAGGCCCTGCGCAGCCGCCAGCACATTAAGGGTCAAGGGGCCCAAACTGGGAGGTGCGTCCAACACGATAAGGTCGTACTCACCCGTAAGCGGCTCGAGCACCCTGCGCAACCGCGAAGGGTCCTCCAGCAGGTCGGCGCTCGCCCCTACCAGGCTGGACTCCGCCCCGATGAGGTGTAGCCTGGGATTGACCGCCTGCACCACCTGCTCGAGGTTGGCCTCTCCGGTCAGCAAGGCATAAATCCCGCCGTTATGGGTCTCCTGCCCCAGCCCCGAGGTCGCGTTAGCCTGAGGATCGAGGTCCACGAGCAACACCCGCTGTCCCGCCTGGGATAAGTACGCCGCCAGATTGACGGCGGTGGTGGTCTTCCCCACCCCCCCTTTTTGGTTGACCACTCCGATGCGCTTCACGTCGCTTCTAGCATAACGGATGCTTCGCCGGAAGGCCCGCGCGGCGCGGGTACGGTTGCGGGGTCTCGGCAATCTTTTCGATCAGCAGCAGTTTTCTGCGATCCCCCACCTCCGGCAACCGCAGCTCGAGGAGCTCAACCAAACGCCCTCCCAGGGTATGGATGGCCCGCTGGGCCACAGCCAGTTCAACCTCGGCCTCAGGCCCCTTCTGCACCAACAAATACCCCCCCACCCGGACAAAGGGCAGGCATAGCTCGGCCACGGTCGCGGCGCTCCCCACGGCGCGCACCACCGCCCGGTCGAAAACCTCGCGCAACTCCGCCCGGTGGGCCTGCTCCTCCGCCCGACCCCATAGGGCACTCACGCCCCGAAGGCCAAGCGCCCGAATAGCCCCATTCAGGTACTCTACCTTTTTGCGTGTGGCCTCGAGCAAGGTCATCTCCAAAGCGGGCCATGCGATCTTGAGGGGCAAACCGGGAAAACCCGCTCCGCTCCCCACGTCGATCACCCGCTGCCTCCCCTCCAGCTTCCGGGTAAGCCCACAGGTCAGGGAGTCGACCACATGCTTGAGGACAAATCCCCTCTCGTCGGTGATCGCGGTGAGGTTGGTCTTGGCGTTGGCCGCAAGCAGCAGGTCATACAGCTGCCCCAGTTGTTCAAGCTGTCGTGCGGAGAGCGCGGGCATCCCCAGCGCGCCAAGGGAACGCTCGAGCAATTGCAAGGAGTCGTCCGATAGCGGCACCGTTACCTCACAGGCCGTAGCGCTCTTTCATCTTCTGGTAACGCTCGTGCACGTACGCGTCCAGCTCCGCCAAGGGCAGGGCGTCCAGTAGAGGCACCAACCACTCCTTAAGCGGCTTGCCTCGTACCATCCACTGGTAATAGCTCCGCCCACCATGGGAATAAGGGCCGTAAAGCCTGGATTCCGGGTGCAGGTTTTTTAACCAATCAAAAAGGGGCTGATGCCGGGCATGCATTCGTAGGGTCACTTGGGCCTGTCGCCCATCTCCGCCGAAGTGGCCCTCCCCAATCAGCAGGCCCAATAGCAAACCCAGTTGAAGCTCCCCCATAGGTTCTATGGCATTCCTTAGCATGTGTTTCACCGTAAGGTTTCCCGTGAAACCCTGTCAAGCTGTTTCACCGTGAGGTTTCCCGTGAAACCCGTCCGTCGTACCCCCAGGTTCAGGCCGGCACCCTACCCTTGCTTAGATACACCAGCAAGGCGGTGAGGTCAGAGTCGCGCACCCCGGGTACCCGGGAGGCCTCGGCCACCGTCGCGGGCCTGATTTTGGAGAGCTTTTCTACCGCTTCCTTGGAGAGGCTAGGGATATGGCGGTATTCGAGGGTCGGAGGAATGTGGTAGGACGCCAGCTCTTTCAGCCGCTCAGAGAGCTTTTGCTGCCGCTGGATGTACCCAGCGTATTTGGCGCGGATCTCTACCTGTTCGATCTCTTCCTCTGAAAGAGAAAGGGGCGAAGGGCCCAAGCGGGCCACCAGATCGGCGTAGGTCACCTCCGGGCGGCGCAGCCAGAGCAGGGCAGGGACCCCCTCGAGGCGCAGGCATCCTAGCCGCTCGAGCTCAGCCTGGATCCGCCGGTATTTCTCTTGCGTCTTCTCCAGGTCACCCGGCGTACGCAACCCTACCTCAGTCGCCAGGGGCAGCAACCGCTCATCCGCGTTGTCCGCCCGACAAAGCAGGCGCAGCTCAACCCGTGAGGTCATCATCCGATAAGGCTCGTCGGTGCCTCGGTGCACTAGGTCGTCGATCATCACCCCGATATACCCCGATTCACGAGAGAGGCGGATTTCTTCTTGCCCTCGAGCGAAGCGAGCCGCGTTCAATCCCGCGATCAACCCCTGCGCAGCGGCCTCCTCATACCCGCTGGTCCCATTGATTTGCCCCGCCGTAAACAGCCCCGGTAACTTTTGCGACTGAAGCCCAGCGGTCAACTCGGTCGCGTCTACCGCATCGTATTCGACGGCATAGGCATACCGCTGGATGACGGCCTTCTCAAACCCCGGTAGGGTACGTACCATCCGCTCCTGTAGTTGAGGGGGCAGAGAAGAGGAAAACCCCTGCAGGTACAGCTCGCTGGTCTCGAGCCCGTCCGGCTCGACAAAAAGCAGGTGGGTTTCCTTGTCGGCAAAACGGACCACCTTGTCTTCAATCGAGGGGCAATAGCGCGGACCAATCCCCTCGATGTCCCCTCCATACAGGGGAGAGAGGTGGAGGTTCTCCCGGATCAAGCGGTGGGTAGCCTCCGTGGTGCGGGTCTGCCAGGTAGGACGGGCAGCGGCGTGTGGTCCAGGGACGCCTGCAAAAGTCTGGGGGGGAACATCCGGAGGGACTACCTCGAGCGCTGCGTAGTCCACCGAGTCGGCGCGGATTCGGGGTGGGGTGCCGGTCTTGAAGCGGAGCATCCTATGGCCTACTGCGCGGATGCTCTGGGAAAGAAAGCGGGCTGGGGGCTCGCCCTGGCGACCTGCCGGGCGGGACTGCCGTCCATACCACACCACCCCGCTGAGGAAAGTTCCGCTAGCCACAACGACGGAAGAGGCCTGGATTTTTCGGCCATCGACCGTGAGCACCCCCCACAACTCACCCCCCTCCACCCAAAGGGCTGCAACCTCAGCCCGGAGACTTTCAATCCGAGGGTGGGATAGCAAGACGCGCTGGGCCTCCAGGGCGTACGCGTCCCGGTCTACCTGCACCCGCAAGCTTTGTACAGCCGGCCCCTTGGAACGGTTCAACACCCGGGTGTGAATCGCGGTAGCATCGGCGAGCCGTCCCATCAAACCGCCCATGGCTACGACCTCAGCGACGAGTTGGCTCTTGCCCGGCCCCCCCACCGCCGGATTGCAGGGCATCAGCCCGATCCGCTCAGGGTTGCTAGTGATCAGGCCGACCCTCGCCCCTACCTGAGCCGCCGCCCAGGCAGCCTCGATCCCTGCGTGGCCTCCACCCACCACAATGACCTCATACCTTGACATCCTTTCTACTTTAGCGGGTTTTTTCCCAGCGGGAAGGGGCGCCCCCCTCTCTAGCCGGAGGGGGTCGTCAAGTGCGTCGTACCCGCAGTAGAAGGTTAGGACAGGTGGGATCCGCTAAACTTGGTAGAAGGGGTTCTTAACCCTGCCCGAAAATGGAGCAATAGTCTCGACGGTGGCTTAGAATGATGGCGCTCTCGTGACGCGCTTTGAGGAAGTGTGGTTTCCCCCAGTGCCCTGAGGGGTATAACACGAGGGTCGGCGGAGGAGATCGGCTTTGAGTCAGCAAACCATCTGGCAAAACGTTCTGGACTACGTGCGCCAGAACATCAACGACGTCGAGTATCACACCTGGTTCGAGAAGATCCGTCCCCTGGGGGTACATGGCGGGGTACTGGAACTTGGGGTACCCACGTCCTTTGCGGGAGAGTGGATTAAGAAGCACTACGCCGAACTCATACAAGAAGCCTTGACCCGTCTGGGAGCCCAAACCCCTCGCTTCGAGCTCAAGGTGGTTCCAGGAAATCCTGTTCAAGAGGACATTTTTTCCGTCCCCGTCCAAACTTCTATTCCGGATCCACGGGCCCGCCTCAACCCCAAATACACCTTTGAAAATTTTGTAGTAGGTCCAAATAATCGTCTGGCCCACGCCGCGGCGATGGCGGTAGCCGAGTCCCCAGGCAAGGCTTATAACCCGCTTTTCATCTATGGGGGGGTAGGGCTGGGCAAGACCCACTTGATGCACGCGGTAGGGCACTCGGTGGCTGCCCGCTTCCCCAACCTGAGGATCGAATATGTTTCCACCGAGACCTTCACCAACGAGCTAATCAACGCCATCCGCGAAGACCGCATGACCGAGTTTCGCGAGCGCTATCGTTCGGTGGACCTGCTCCTGGTGGACGACATCCAATTCGTCGCAGGCAAAGAGCGCACCCAGGAAGAGTTTTTTCACACCTTCAACGCGCTCTATGAGGCGCACAAACAGATCATCCTCTCCTCGGACCGCCCGCCCAAGGACATCCTCACCCTCGAGGCCCGCCTAAGGAGCCGCTTCGAATGGGGGCTGATCACCGATATCCAGCCACCTGAGCTCGAGACCCGCATTGCCATCCTCAAAATGAATTCTGAATACCGGAGCATGCGCATTCCCGAAGAGGTGCTCGAGTATATCGCGCGTCAAGTCACCTCTAACATCCGCGAACTAGAGGGGGCGCTCATGCGGGTCATCGCCTACGCTTCATTGAACGGGGTCGAGATCAGTAAAAACGTGGCCGCTCGAGCCCTTTCGGACGTTTTCACGGCCCGCGAGACTGACTTCAGCCCTGAGGATATTCTGCGGGCGGTAGCGGATCACTACGGCTTGAGAACCGATGAGCTCAAAGGAGCTGGCCGCCGCAAAGAGGTGGTGATTCCGCGGCAAATAGCCATGTTCCTGATCCGTGAGCTCACCCAGTCTTCCCTCCCTGAGATCGGCCAATTTTTCGATGGCCGGGATCACACCACGGTGCTTTACGCCATCCAAAAAGTTCAGGAGCTAGCAGATAACGACCCCAGCATCCAACAAGCCCTACGCAGCATCCGAGAACGGCTGGGGTAGGGAAGGGGTACCAAGGCTGTGGATAACTCTGTGGATAAGCTGTGGATAACCCTGTGGATAAGGCTGTGGATAAAGCTGGGGAAAAGTGGCCTGTGGACAACACCCAGAGTTATTCACAGGTTATCCACAGGAAGGGGTGGGTTATCCACAGGAGTTATCCACAAGCAGTTTTCGATAACCATCCACTTTTAAGGAGTTTTCCACACTATCCACAGGCCCTACTACTACTACTACTATCTTTTAAAAATCTTTAAGAGAAGGAGATAGTTTTTTAAGGAGGCTAAGCGCAAATGGAAGTGCGTATCCCCAAAAAGACCTTAGCGGAAGGACTCGGGATCCTCGAGCGGATCATCCCGAACCGGAGCAGCAACCCCATCTTGACTTACCTTCCTATCACCTTGGGCGACCATGGCCTGATACTGAGGGGAACCAACGGTGAAATTGACTTGGAGGTACGCCTCCCCGCGGAAGTCCAAGGGGAAGGGTACGTGCTCGTGCCCGCTCAACCCTTCTCGCAGATTGTGCGGAGCTTGCCAGGGGAACTGGTAGAGATGCTGATAAAAAATTCCCCTTCTTCGGGGGGTGGAATAGAGCTATCCTCGGCCAACTTCCGCACCCAACTCTCCACGGCCAATCCTGAGGGCTATCCTGAGCTTTCCTTTTTGAGCGGGGGTGAAGAGCGGCTTCCTGCTGCTAAGCTGGCTCAAGCTATCACCCAGGTCCGCTATGCGGCCAGTACGGAAGAGTACCGGGCTATCTTCCGCGGCGTCCAGCTCGAGCTCTCCCCGAGAGGGTTGCGGACGGTGGCCTCGGACGGCTTCCGGCTCTCCCGCTACGACTTGCCGCTGGGTTTGACCTCGAACCGAAAGTTCGTGATCCCTGCTAGGAGCGCCGATGAAATCGTGCGGGTGTTCAAGGACGTCGAGGCGGAGGTCAGCCTGGGGGTGGGGGAGGGTAGCCTAACCCTGATCGGAGAAGCCGTACGGATGGCGGTCAAGTTGATGGAAGGGGAGTTCCCCGACTACGGGCGGGTCATCCCCCAGAGTTTCGTTCTGGAGGCTACGCTCTCTGCGGAGCGTTTGCGCGAGAGCCTCAAGCGAGTAGCCGTGCTCTCGGACCGAAATAACCACCGGGTGGATCTGCTGTTCGCCCAAGATCGCTTGGAGCTGGTTTCGGAGGGGGATTATGGCCAGGGACGCGAGGAGATCGCCCTGGAGGCCTTGGGGGAGCCTCAGCTGATGGTGGCCTTTAACGCCCAATACCTCATCGACGCGCTTTCTCCTATAGAGGGAACGGTCCGGCTCAAACTCTCGGGCCCTACCAGCCCCACCGTGGTGGAATCGGTGGAGGACAAGGGCTACTTGGCGGTAGTTGTACCGCTGAGGGTTTGATCAAGCCGAAGGTGTAAACTGGAGCGCGGGCTGTAAGCGTTTCCAGGATTGGGAGTGCGCGTTGCAGCGGAAGATGGGAGGCCATTCATGACCACGATTGTTGAGATCAAGGCGCGGGAGGTACTGGACTCGAGGGGGAACCCCACCGTGGAAGCCGAGGTGGTCCTGGAGGGGGGAAGCCGCGGCAGCGCTATGGTTCCTTCGGGAGCCTCTACGGGGGCCCATGAGGCCCTCGAGCTGCGCGACGGCGGTCCCCGCTATGCAGGCAAGGGCGTGCTGCGAGCGGTGGCGGGAGTCAACGAGCGGATTGCCCCTGAGCTGATCGGCTACGACGCGCTCGACCAGGCCGGAGTAGACCGGGCTATGCTCGAGCTGGATGGAACCCCCAACAAGGCCAACCTGGGGGCCAATGCCATCCTGGCGGTCTCGCTGGCCACCGCCCGGGCGGCGGCCAGCGCCTTGGGCCTGCCCCTCTACCGTTATTTGGGCGGGGTGCAGGGCCTGACCCTGCCGGTACCCTTGATGAATGTCATCAACGGTGGCAAGCACGCGGATAACAACGTGGACTTTCAGGAGTTCATGCTGGTTCCCGCGGGGGCGAGCAGCTTCCGTGAAGCGCTGCGGATGGGGGTAGAGACCTTTCACGCGCTCAAAGGCGTTTTAAAGAGCCGGGGGTACAACACCAATGTTGGAGACGAGGGCGGCTTTGCCCCCGACTTAAAATCGAACGTGGAGGCCGTGGAGGTACTTCTACAGGCCATTGAGAAAGCAGGGTATAAGCCGGGCCAGGAGATCAGCTTGGCCCTCGACCCCGCCTCGACGGAGTTTTACAAAGACGGCAAGTATCACCTCGAGGCCGAGAACAAGGCCCTAAGCAGCGAGGAGATGGTGGCTTACTGGGAGTCCTGGGTGGGCCAATACCCTATCGTCTCCATTGAGGATGGCCTAGCCGAGGATGACTGGGAAGCCTGGAAGATCCTCACCGAGCGCCTGGGCCACAAAATCCAGTTGGTGGGAGATGACCTCTTCGTGACTAACCCCGCGCGGCTGGCCGAAGGTATCGAAAAAGGGGTGGGAAACGCCATCCTGGTCAAGGTCAACCAGATCGGCACCCTCTCCGAGACCCTGGAGGCCGTAGCTTTGGCCCAGCGCTCGGGGTACAACGCGGTGATCTCGCACCGCTCGGGCGAGACCGAGGACGCCTTTATCGCTGACTTGGCCGTAGCGGTGAACGCTGGGCAGATTAAAACCGGCTCAGCTTCGCGCTCAGACCGGCTGGCCAAGTACAACCAACTCCTACGCATCGAGGAGGAGTTGGGAAGGGGGGCGAGGTTTTTGGGTTATGGCGTTTACTAAGCGAACCAAAATCGTGGCCACGTTGGGGCCAGCTTCCTCGAGCCCCGAGACGATTCGTAAGCTCATCCAAGCAGGGGCCGACGTCTTCCGCCTCAACTTCAGCCACGGTACCCCTGAAGATCACCGCGAACGGGTTAGATATATCCGTCAGGCGGCGGAGGAGTTGGGCCAGACGGTGGCCATACTACAGGATTTGCAAGGCCCCAAGATCCGCGTGGGCCGCTTTGCCGAAGGGGCGGTGGAGCTTGTCCCGGGGGCTAAGTTCATCCTGACCCGGGAGGCGGTGGAGGGGGACGCCAGCCGGGTCTCGGTAAGCTATCGGGGCCTTCCCGAGGACGTGTCGCCGGGCCAGGAGTTGCTGCTCGACGACGGGAATATCCGCCTTCGGGTAGACGAGGTGCGCGGCCCCGATATCCACACCACGGTGCTGGTCGGCGGGCGGCTGTCCAACAACAAGGGCATCAACATCCCTGGAGCGGATCTTTCGATCCCTTCTCTCACCGACAAAGACATCGAGGACCTGGTGCTGGGGGTGGAGCTCGAGGTGGACTGGGTGGCCATGAGCTTCGTGCGCACCCGAGATGACTTGCTCTTGGCCCGCCACTACCTGACCCGCCACGCCTCCCGCGCCCGGCTGATGGCCAAGATCGAGAAGCCCTCGGCGGTGTTGCGTTTCGATGAAATCCTGGAGGAGGCCGACGGGATCATGGTGGCCCGCGGCGACCTGGGCGTGGAGATGCCGTTGGAAGAAGTTCCGGTGGTGCAAAAACGCCTGATCCTCAAGGCCATCCAAACCGGAAAGCCGGTCATCACCGCCACCCAGATGCTCGAGAGCATGATCAAGAACCCCATCGCTACCCGGGCCGAGGCCTCCGACGTGGCCAACGCGGTCTTCGACGGTACCGATGCGGTGATGCTCTCCGCCGAGACCGCCTCGGGTTCCTACCCAGTGGAGGCCGTTTCCTTCATGGCCCGGGTAGCCCGCAACGTAGAGGCCTCTACCGAGTACCGCGCGCGGCTCAATGCCCTGCGCCCTTCTCCCACCCCCTCGGTACAGGACGCCATCGCCATGGCCGTAGACGACGTAGTCGAGGCGGTGGGGGCTCGGGTGATCGTGGCTTTTACCGCCACCGGCGGGGCGGCTCGGCGTATCGCCCGTACCAAGCCGCCGGTGCCGATCTTAGCCCTCACCCCCAACCCCCACGTGCGCAACCAGCTAGCCCTGGTCTCGGACGTCTACCCCCTGTTGGCCCCCGATCCTAAGGACACCGATGACATGGTGCAGATTGCGGTGGCGAAGGCCAAAGAGACCGGCCTGGCTCAGGTGGGCGAGTACGTGGTGATCGCGGCAGGAGTGCCCTTTGGGGTGCGGGGGACTACCAACATGCTGCGGGTGGAGAGGGTTAGCTAATCCGGCGTACCCGCATCCTGAGCCCCCCGCCAACCCAGAGGGTGAAGTTCGGTTCTGGTTTGATCTGGGGAGATTGGGCCAGCTCGAGGTCGAAGCGTTGCAGGGTGGTCGCCACGATGATCTTGAACTCGGTAGTGGCGAAGCTTTGCCCGGTGCAGACCCGCGGCCCTAAGCTAAAGGGGAAATAGGCCCCCCGGGGCAACTGCTTCTCGAATTCGGGTGTCCAGCGCTCGGGAATAAACTCGTCGGGGCATTCATAGAAGCGTGGGTCGCGGTGGGCGGCCCACTGGCAGAGCACGATTTGGGCCTTGGGGGGAAGCCTCATCCCTCCTAGTTCGAGCTCTTTCACCGTCTCCCTACCGATAACCCACACCGGGGGGTAGAGCCTCAGGGCTTCTTTGAATACCTGATCGAGGTAGGGGAGACGGTTCAGGTTCTCGAAGCCCGGTAGCTCTCCCAGGGCCTCTACCTCTGCCCGTAGCTTCGCCTTGACCTCAGGGTGGCGATCCAGCAAGTACCAGGTCCAGATCAGGGCGTTGGCGGTGGTCTCGAGGCCGGCAGTGATGATCGTGAGTACTTCGTCACGCAGCTGCCGCTCGGTCATCTGTACGCCAGGTTGTTGCTGGGCTTCCAGCAGCATTGACAGGAGATCGTCGCCCAAGTCCCCTCGTTCGCGGCGGGAGGCGATATGCCGCTGCACCATATCGTTTAAAGCTCGTACTACCCGAACCCCCGCGCGGTTCAGAGAGGGGGTCCAGTGAGGGTCGGTGAGCCAGCCGTGGATCATCCGACCTACCACCTGCTGCCCCAGCACGATGGCTTGATGCATGATCTCGCGGTCATCCTTGGCCTCGACGTTGAACATGCATTTGGCCACCACCCGGAGGGTGAGCGCGTTCATATCCTCGTCAATACGGCGCACCTCGCCATCCCGCCATTCCTCGAGCATTTCCAAGGTAAAGCGAGACATCACCTCGGCATACCCCAGAAGACGTTTGTAGTGAAAAGCCGGGCGGATCAGCCGAATCTGCTGCTTCCAGAACTCGCCCTCGCTGACCAAGATGCCATGACCCATCCCCCCGGCGAAGGCCCGGGTCATCTCAGACTTATGGAACTCGTCAGCCCGTTCAATGAGCACCTCTCGGATCAAGTCGGGGTGGTTGAGAAAGACGATTTCTTGACCAGAAGCGAAACGAAAAGTAGTGATGTCGGGACTGTTGCGGGAAAGCTCGATAAAAAAACGCAGAGGGTCCTTACGCAGCTCGAGGTTATCCGGATCGAAAGCCATATCTGCACAAGTCTACCCTTTGGCGGGTACTCCTCAAAAGCGACGTGGTTCCCTAACAAAAAAACCCGCCCCTTGCGGGACGGGTAAGGAATCTCAGGTGCTGGGCACCACACAGGTTAGGCGAGATGCTTTGAGAAGCCACGCTCAAAGCCTGACGCCAATGCTATAACACTGGCGTGAGGTCTCCTTAGAAAGGAGGTGATCCAGGCGCACCTTCCGGTACACCTACCTTGTTACGACTTCGCCCCAGTCATGAGCCCCACCCTCGGCGCCTGCCTGTGGCTACCGGCGACTTCAGGTGAAACCCACTCCCATGGCGTGACGGGCGGTGTGTACAAGGCCCGGGAACGTAT
>NZ_QKOB01000021.1 GCF_003226535.1 Meiothermus sp. Pnk-1
ATCGCCTACCAGCTCAACGGCGGCCCGGAGCAGAACATCTCCTTCACCCCGGGAGCCAGCGTCGATTTCACCGCTACCGTAAGCGGCCTCGCCCCCGGCAGCAACACCCTCATCTTCAACGCCTACGACGCCGCCGGCAACAAAGACTCCGCTTCTACCCGCGTCGTCTACACGGGCTCCTCTGCCGATACCAGCAAACCTAGCCTCTCGATCAGTAGCCCGGCGAATGGCTCGAGCACCAACCGTCCTAACCTCAACGTGCAAGGTCAGGCCAGCGACAATGTAAGGGTCAGCCGGCTCACCTATCAACTCAACGGTGGAGCCGAGCAAAACGTGGGAATTTCGCCAGCAACCAGCGTCAACTTCAGCTTCTCGGTAGGCCGCCTGCGACCGGGAAACAACACCATCACCCTCAACGCGTACGATGATGCGAACAACAAGGGTAGCGCCTCGCTGGGCGTCACTTACAATCCGTCTCCTGTTGGCAGTCTCAACTTCAACCGCAGGGTTGTAGATCAGAATGGCCCCAGAGATCCCTGGATGAAGGGTATCGCCGACCTCAACGGCGACGGTCTGCCCGATCTGATCGTAGGCGGGGCTAATGGGCCGGTAGTGTGGTACGCGGCTCCTAATTGGACCAAGGGGACCATCAGCTCGAGCGCGAGCAGCCAAAGCGGGAGCGCAGCCGCGGATATCGACGGCGACGGCGACATAGACGTGGTAATCGGCACCACCTGGTACGAAAACCAGAACCAGGGAGCCTCCTGGACAGCCCATGCCCTGGGGTCTGCCGGCACCCACGACATCGTGATCGCCGACTTCAACGGAGACGGCAAACCCGATATCGCCATGCGCGGCGAGGCCGACGCGGTGGTGAGCGTCTTCTTTCAAAACGGCAAAGACTCCTGGAGCAAGATCGACCTTGATCCCGGGTACGGGCGCAACGGACTGGATGCGGGCGACCTGGACCGCGACGGCAAGCCCGACTTGGTGATCGGAGGCTACTGGCTCAAGAATCCCGGCGGCGAAGGTGCGAAAACCGCCAGCAACTGGAAGCGGTATAAGTTTGCCGACTGGGATGCCTTCGCAGCGGTGCGGGTAGCGGATCTCAACCAGGATGGCCGCCTCGACGTGGTCCTCTCGGTCTCAGAATCGCTGGGGGATGTGGCCTGGTTTGAGGCCCCTGCCGATCCCACCAGCCTCAACTGGACCAAGCACCTTATTGACCGCAACCTCGATAGCGTCCACAGCCTGGACGTAGTAGACATGAACCAGGATGGCAATTTGGACGTGGTGGGTTCAGAGTTCCGCGACCAGGGCCGCCTGATCGTCTACCTCAACGACGGCTCGGGCAACAACTGGACGGCCAACGTAGTGGGCAACGACTTTTTGCACAACACCCGGGTAGCAGACATTGGCAACGACGGCGATTATGACATCTTCGGAGCGACCGCCTTCGGGGACGCCCCGGTGACCCTCTACGAAAACACCCCCTCCTCTACCGCTAGCAACAAGGTGCTGGTATTTTCCAAAACCTTGGGTTACCGCCACGGCTCGATTGCCCAGGGGATTCAAGCCATAAAAGATTTAGGCGCGCAAAACAACTTTAGCGTGGACGCCACCGAGGACTCGAGCGTCTTTACCGCGAGCAACCTCGCCCAGTACAAGGCGGTGATCTTCCTTAACACCTCGGGGGACGTGCTCGAGGCCAGCCAAAAGCAAGCCTTCCAGCAGTACATCGAGCAAGGAGGCGGCTTCGTGGGGGTGCACAACGCCGCCGACACGATGCGGGGCTGGGCTTGGTACGAAAACCTGGTGGGGGCTATGTACCAGTCCGAAATCAACACCCAACCCCTCACCCTCCGAGTGATCAGCAGCCACCTCTCCACCCAAGGCCTCCCCTCCGTTTGGAATTTCACCGATGAGGCATACAACTATGACCGCGACCCCAAACAGGGCGGGGCCACAGTGCTGATCACCTTCGATGACCGCAACGTCAGCGGCGGGACGATGGGGGCCGATCACCCGTTCTCCTGGTACAAAGCCTACGATGGGGGGCGCTCGTGGTACACCGTGGGCGGAGCCAACCCACCGGATTACGAAAACCCCTATTTCCTCCAGCACCTCCTGGGCGGCATCCGTTACGCAGGGAATTTCTGAACCAATAATCAATCCAAAAACGCCAGTGGTCTGGTAGCCTGCTTTCGAGAAGCTGTAGCGCGGGCAGCAGGGCTTGCTTGAGGTCGGCCAGGGAGGGTGGCAGGAAGGCTTTGAGCTTTTGCCGGTCCGCCCTGGATTCTGGCCTAGCCCGGTCAGGAGGCTTCCCAGGCTCCACGCGGTGTAGAGCCTGCCGGTGTTTTCCACCGGGCGCTCCCGCTTGAGGCGCACCAGGAGGGCATCCCAGGCGACGGCCCCCAGGTCGGTGAAGACCATGAGAGGGAAGACGCAAAGCACCAGGAGGGGGGCTTACTCGGGTAGGAAGGGGAAGAGAAGCCAGAGGAGGGCACGGAGGAGGCGCAAAAGGAGGAGGGCCCGCACCGGGTTGCCCCTGTCCAGCCAGGGGCTTAAGGGGAGCAAGGGGCCTAGGGTGAAGTAGGGAGAAAAGGCCTATCCAGAAGGCTTCCCCCGTGCGGGCCACCTCGAGGGCCAAGGCGCTAAAGCCCAAGGCGGCCCCCAGGTCGCCCAGGGCCTCGGAGGCGAGGACCCACGCCAAACCCTTACCTTTAGGCCTGGTAAAGCTGGGCCTGGAGCCGCCAAAGCTCCGCATAGGTGCCGTTCCTCTGCAAAAGCGCCTCATGGGTCCCCTCCTCCACCAACCGGCCCTCCCGGAGGACCAGGATCCGGTCCGCCGCGCGCACCGAGCCCAGGCGGTGGGTGATGAGGAGGACCGTCTTGCCCTGGGCCATCTGGGCGAAGCGCCCGTAGAGATGGGCCTCCTCTTTGGGGTCCAGGGAGGCCGTGGGCTCGTCCAGTACCAGAAGCTGGGCCTTGCGGAAGAAGGCCCGCGCCAGGGCGACCCGTTGCCACTCCCCCAGGGAAAGCTCCGTGCCGCCGAAGGCCTTGGACAGGAGGGCCTTGGGGCCTAGCCGAAGGAAGAGCTCCCAGGCCCCTCCGAGCCGGGCCGCCTCCTCCACCCGGTGGGGATCGGGTTCGGCGTCGGGGTCTTCTGGGGGTAGCCTTTCCAGGAGGGCTTCCCAGAGCTCCAGGTCCTCGCCCAGGCATTGGGCCAGGGTGTAGAGGTCCTCAGAGGTTCCCCGGGCCAGCACCGCCTGCCTAAGGGTTTCCTCCAGCTCCCAGCGGAGCTCCTCCACGCCCGGGGCCTGGCTTTGGGGGAGGAGGGGGCTTCGGTAGAGGGCGAGGGCCTTTCTGAGGTCGCCCTGGGCCAGGGCTTCCCGCATCTCCAGGAGGTCGGCCCGCAAGGGGGAAGCCAGGCGGTAGGGGCGGCTTTGGAGGGCAAGCCCCCGCTGCCGCAGGCGGTGGAGTTCCATCCTCAGGGCTTGGAGGTTGGCCTCTCCGTAAAGGGCCTCGGCCAGGGCCTCCGCCGTAAAGCCTTGGGGCCGGGCCAGGAGGACCAGGAGTTCCGCTTGGCGCAGGGGCAAGGCTTTCCCCTCCAGCCGGGGCTCGCCCAGGACCTGGAGGTAGGGGCCGGGCGGGGTTTGGGGCCAAAGAAGCCACCGCCCCCTCGAGGAAACCTCCCCAAGGAGGGGGTGGTCCACTCCCAGGAAGAGGAGGGCCCTTAGGGCCTCTTCCCCGGCCTCTTCCTCCAGGAGGGGAAGAACCTGCCTGACCCCCTCGAGGTCCTCTCGCCAAAGCCTCTGGGCCAGGGCGAGGAGGGCCTGGGGGAGGGGGTCTTGGGATGAGGGGCGGGCCGCCTGGAGGAAAAGGAGCGCCTCCTGGGGTAGGAGGCGCACCCAGGCGGGGGCCAGGTAGGGGAAGCTTTGGGGTGGGGCCTCCTCCAGGGCCTTGCGCAGGTAGCTTGGGCGGTCTCCTCTTCCCCTTGGAGGAAGCGGGCGTAAAGGGCGGTGCCCCTTTCTAAGGCCAAGGGTTCCACCCGGCGGAGGAGCTCGGACAGGGGGGTTACTCCTCGGTGAGTACGTCCCACGTCAAACGTCGAGCGTCGTACGGCCGGCACAGATCAAGTCATCAGTGCGCTAGCGAATTTCGACCCCGCTCCACCTTTCCAAGAGCTGCGCCACAGCGGTGTGGTCCACCTCGGAAGCACCCACCTCGCGCTTGGCGATGTTGAAAAACTCCTTAACCTGCCGCAACAAAGGAGCGGGCGTACCGGCTGCGTCCACGACCTCCATGCAGATACCCAGATCCTTGGCCAGCAGCCCCAGGGCAAAAGTGTTGGGAAAACTGCGCGTCACGACCCGGCTAGGAAAGAGGTTCTCGCTGACGTTGCTGCGCCCGGAAGAGGCGTTGATGACCTCCAAGGCCACGCCCGCGCCCACCCCCTGTTTGGCCAGCGCCACCAACCCCTCGCTCAAGGCCCACAGGTTCACCGCCAGAAGAGCGTTGTTCACCGCTTTGACTGCGTGCCCCGCTCCTAACGGCCCCACATGCACGATCTTGGCGCAGTAAGCTTCCAAAAAGGGCCGGGCCCGCTCGAAGTCGGCAGCTTCCCCTCCCACCATCGCCGTAGCACGGGCGTTTTGCGCCCCTATCACCCCCCCCGAGAGCGGCGCATCGAGGTAACGAACCCCACGGTCGGCCAGCCTCTGCGCGGTCTGTTTGGCCAGCTCGGGCTCGCCAGAGGTGTTGTCTACCCACAAGGTGCCGGGGCGTAGATGCGGCAGGAGGGCTCGAGCGAGGCCGTCTACGTCTTGAGAGACCGGCACACAGGTAAAGATCACCTCCGCCTCGGCGATACTCTCGAGAGAAACCGCCCTCGAGCCGAACTCCTTGGCATGGGCTTCGGCTTTGGCGAAGGTGCGGTTCCACACCAGGGTCTCGAAGCGCTTGGCCAAATGCCCAGCAATTGGCCAGCCCATCGCCCCTAACCCGATAAACCCGACTTTTCGACGATCCGACATGGGCCAATCATAACCGCAGGGCCATCTCGAAAGCCAATGCCCAGCGGCAACAAAATCTACATACTCCTTCGGACCCACCGCGACGCGGACCCCTAGCTTTATGATGAAACTGGCTGAGAGCTGCCATGGATCCGGCCCCGCTTCCCCCGCAAACACCTGAGGCCCCTTGGTGGAAGACAGGGGTCATCTACCAGATCTACCCGCGCTCCTTCCAGGACTCCAACGGGGATGGAATCGGTGACCTGCCGGGCATCCTCTCGAGGCTCGATTACCTGGCCGACCTCGGCGTGGATGCCCTGTGGCTCTCCCCCATCCATCCCTCTCCGCTGTACGACTTTGGTTACGACGTGAGCGACTATCGAGGCATCGCCCCCGAATTCGGTACACTGGAAGATTTCCAGGACCTTTTAACCGAAGCCCACCGGCGAGGGATCCGCATCTTGCTTGATCTGGTCTTGAACCATACCTCGCACCTGCACCCTTGGTTTGTCGAGGCCAGCAGCCACCGGGATAACCCCAAGCGCCACTGGTACCTCTGGCATGATGGGAAGCCGACCCCCTCCGGCAAGCGCGCCCCTCCCAACAACTGGCTAGGGGTCTTCGGCGGACGGGCCTGGGAATGGCACGAACCCACGCAACAGTTCTACCTGCATAGCTTCCTGCCCCAGCAGCCCGACGTCAACTGGCGCAACCCCGAGCTTCGGGCCGCTATGTTTGCGGTGATGCGCTACTGGCTCGAGCTGGGGGTAGACGGCTTCCGGCTGGATGTGGTGAACTGGTTCATCAAGGACGAGCGGTGGCGCGATAACCCCTTGAAGCCCTTCGGCGGGCTGCGCCCCTACGAATGGCAGCACCACCTGTACGACAAAGACCGCCCCGAGACCCTGGAGATCATGCGCGAGATCCGCCGGATTGCCGACGCGTACGGAGGCTTTACGGTAGGCGAGGTCTTCACCCCCCCACCCGGCGACCCCGAGTTGGTGGCTGCCTACTACGACCGAGGGCGGGGGCTGCACATGGCCTTCAACTTCGCCTTCACTTACTGTCCCTGGAAGGCCACCGCTTTTGCCAAGGCCGTCGAGCGTTTCGAAAAATCCCTGTCGCCGGATGACTGGCCCAACTACACCCTCTCCAACCACGACCAGCCCCGCGCTTTCAGCCGCTACGGCAACTCACCGTCTAGGGCCAAGGTCGCGGCGGCGATGCTCCTCACCCTGCGCGGCACCCCCTTTCTCTACTACGGCGAGGAGATCGGGATGTCCAACACCTTCATTCCTCGCGCACGCATCCGGGATCCCTTGGGTAAAAAGTACTGGCCTTTTCACCCAGGGCGTGACCCAGCCCGCACGCCGATGCAGTGGAGTGCTGAACCCAACGCGGGCTTCTCCAGCGCCGAGCCCTGGCTGCCGGTCAACCCCATGTACCCATCGGTGAACGTGGCGGCCCAGCAAAACGACCCGGCCTCGCTCCTTCGCTGGTACAAAGCCCTGCTCCAACTCCGCAGGCGCGAGGCGGCCCTAACGCTTGGCAGCTACCGCTGCTTGCGCGCCGATCGGCTTTTTTGCTACGAACGGCGATGGGGGCAAGAGCGGATCCTCGTCGCGCTCAACTTCACGGGCCAAGCCCAACCTCTCCTGTTGTCCGGGAACTGGAAGGTGCTCCTAGCCACCCCGGCGTTTTCGGGAGAAAACCTCTCCGGCCGGTTACACCTCGCCGGGGACGGGGTGCTGATCCTGAAAGCCGTCGGCTAGCGGCGCCACAACAAGTAGGCCAGCCCCCGCCAGGCCAGCAAGAAGGCCAGGGTTACGCCCAAGGTGACCAGCAAAAAGGCCAAAAACCCCTGGTCGAAGGGCTTGCCCAAAGCCATGTAGCGCAGCCACACCCCCGCCGGAACCGCGAGAATCCAGGTGGTAAGCAGGTTGCGCCAGGTGGGGTGGGCGTAGGTGCGCACAAAGGGCGCGAGCAAAAACCACACCGCCAGGATCGGCACGGCGTTGTGCAAAACCCCTATGAGGGCCGCCCCCAAGCCGTTCAGTGCCCCATGAAAAGCCTGCCCTAGGAGCGAAAACAGCACGATGCACGCCCCATCCCCTCGAGCCAATACTCGCCCAAAAGCCCTTTGGGATCGAGAAAAAGAGGTGGGTTCAGCCATAAGCGAGATCGAGGTTTTTCAATCCTTGGTCGCGTCGAAAAACACCTTCTCGGCACGGTAGCTGCTGCGCACCAACGGACCGCTGAAGACCTCCAGGAAACCTTCCTCGTAGCCCCACTGCCGGTACAGGGCGAACTCCTCGGGGGTTACGTAGCGCTCCACCGGAAGGTGATGCTTGGTGGGGCGGAGGTACTGCCCTAGGGTCAGGATGTCCACCCCCACTGCGCGCAAGTCCCGCATGGCCTGACGGATTTCCGCCTCGCTCTCGCCCAGGCCCAGCATCAGCGAGGACTTGGTGAGCACCTCCGGGCGGTAGCGCTTGGCGTGCTCGAGCACCCGCAGGCTTTGCGCGTAGGTAGCGCGGGGGTCGCGGACTTTGGGGGTGAGGCGGCGCACGGTCTCGAGGTTGTGGGCAAAGACGTCCACCCCTGAGTCCATCACGGTCTCCACGTCTTTGAGCTGCCCGCGGAAATCGGGGGTGAGGGTCTCGACTTTTACCTCCCGGTCGCGCAGCTTGATCTGCCGCACCACCTCTGCGAAGTGCGAAGCCCCGCCATCGGGAAGGTCGTCGCGGTCCACCGAGGTCAGCACCACATACCTAAGCCCCATCTCGGCCACGGCTTGGGCTACGTGGAGGGGCTCGAGGGGATCCACCCAGCCCCTGGGGTTACCGGTATCCACCGCGCAAAACTTGCAGGCCCGGGTACAGATCCCCCCCAGCACCATGATGGTCATGGTCCCATGGGCCCAGCACTCGCCGATATTGGGGCACATCGCCTCCTGGCAGACCGTGTAGAGCTTGAGCCGAGCGGTCATCTCCTTGAGGCGCTGGTAGTTCGGCCCGGTGGGGAGGGTGGCCCTGAGCCAGGCGGGTTTGTGGCGATCCACCGGCTCGCTGCGCTCGGTGGCGACCCCGTTTTCGATCACCTTGAGCTCGATCAGGCCGCCGGTCTGAAAGTCGGGGAGCTGTACGGTTTTGAGGCTATCGCTCATAGTTTCGTCCTACGTCGTGCGCTGAAGAGTTCTCCGAAAACTCGGCCCTGAACGCTTCGACCACCCGGGCCTTGACCTCCTCCAACGGCACTTCCCGACCCAGCAGTTTTTGGAGTGAGGTCACGCCCTTGCCCACCAGGCCGCAGGGAATGATCAGCGAGAAGTCCTCGAGGTGCGTGTTGACGTTCAGGGCGAAGCCGTGAAAGGCCACCTCCTGCTTCACCGCCACCCCGATGGCGCAGAGCTTTTCTTCGTGCTCGAGGCCGAAGGGGTCGCGGGTCTTGACCCACACCCCGGCGTAACCGGGGCTGGGGTAGGTGGAAACCCCGTAGGTCTCGGCTACCCGGATCACCGCCCGCTCGATCTGCCGCAAAAAATCGCGTACCCGCCGCCCCACCGGGAAGATCGGGTAGCCCACTAGCTGGCCCGGGCCGTGATAGGTTACGTCCCCCCCCCGCTCGACCCAGTACAGCTCAAAACCCCGGGCCCGGTACCACTCCTCGGGGAAAAGCAGGTTGCGCCCGTCGGCCCCGCGCCCCAGGGTGAGCACCCTGGGGTGCTCGACGAGGAGCAACGTCGGGGGGCGCTGCCCCTGTACCACCTCGGCGTGGACGATCTTTTGGCGCTCCCAAGCCTCTGCGTAGGGCAGGAATCCCAGGTCTTCCACCTGAAAACTGCACCCCAGGTTCACGCCCTTAAGCATACGTCCTTTGCCGGCGGTAGCTGGAAGAAGCATTACAGACTTGACCGATCCGTGACGGAATACCGCCGAAACTGGAGTACACTAAGTACGCTTCCGAGGATTGGGCTGCACTTATGCCGTACGTCTAACGCCCTATGACGCACCCTAACCGCGGTGAATCATCCTCCCCTAGCAGGGACCAAGCCTCAGGGCAACAGCTATACAAGGAGGAAGGGTATGAACCCCAGCGCGTCCATCGCCGATACCATCCGGAACATGTGGAGCCAGAGCGTGCAGGTGCTTAGCAAGCCCAGCGTCGCCACCTTCGAGCAGTACGAGAATCAGGGCGGCCTGCGCGAGGCTTTGATCTATGTGCTGGTGGCCTCGATCCTCGCCGGGGTCTTCGGCCTTGAGGGCGGGGTCAGGGGCTTTCTCGGTGGGATCGTGGGAACCGTCGTAGGGTTCCTGACCTTCACCTATTTGGTCTTCTACTTTGGCAAAAGCCAAGGCGGAAGCGGCAACCTAGACCAAGTCGCGTATACCTTTGCTCTGTTCTGGGCCCCCATTGCGGTGCTCTTCTCCGTGGTGGCCCTACTTTTGATCATCACCCTGATCGGCATATTCTTGCTGCCGCTGCTAGGGCTTATAACCCTGGCCGTCAACGTCTACTTCGCCTACTTGGCGGTGCAATCCAGCATGAACCTGCGGGAAAGCGGCAAGATCTGGCTCACCCTGCTGGTGGCGGCGGTGGGGACCTTCGTGGTCCACCTGATCGTAGGCGCGATTCCGCTTCTCTGATAACCAAGCCGCGGCGGGCTCGAGTCCAAAGCTCTCGAGCCCGCCTACCGGTGAGGTTTACTCTTTGAGGGCCTGTACGCTCACCTTGAGGGTGATGGGCACCTCCGGGTGAGGCTTGTACGCCAGGCTGTACTCCCCCAGCTCCTTGATGGGCTTCTCCAAGGCCAGGCGTTTGGGGTCGATGCTGACTTGGTGCTGGGCCTCGAGGGCTTCGGCGATGTCGCGGGCGGTCACCGAGCCGTAGATCTTGGACTCCCCAGCCTTGACCTTTATGGTCAAGGTGAGGGGCTCGAGAAGCTCCTTGAGGCGCTCGGCCTCGGCCTTGCGCTCAGCGGAGCGCTTGGCCTGGGCACGGATCTTGGCCTCCAGGGCGCGCAAGTTGGACTCGCTGGCCAAGGTGGCCAGGCCCCGGGGCAGCAGGTAGTTACGGGCATAGCCGGGCTTTACGTTGACCACAGCCCCAACGTCGCCCAGATTCTCCATGGGCTCGAGCAGAATCACTTTCATCGCCCTACCCCCTATTTACGCACCAGCTTTTCCGTGAAAGGCAACAGCCCCAACATCCGCGCCCGCTTGATGGTGCGGGCGATCTTGCGCTGTTCTTGGGCATTCAACCCCGTGCGGCGGCGCGGCAAAATCTTGCCGGTCTCCGACAAGAAGCGCTTCAAGACCTCTACGTTCTTGTAGTCGGTTAGGCTGAACTCGCCCAGGGAGGCGGCTACTTTGGGTTTGCGGCTGCGACGCACCCCGCGCTCTCCGCGCTCTGCCCGTTCGCCTCCGGGTTTGGGTTTAGAAACCTTTTTGCTGCTCAAAACGGTAAATCCTCCTCTGGTGGGAAGTCTTCTAAGCCTTCTTCGATGTCAACCTTGCCCGCACGGCCTTGCAGCGCACCCTGCGGCGCGCCCTGGGAGCCAGCTCCACCGCTACCAGCTCCACGGGCAAGGCGCTCTAGGCGGCTCACCTCTACCCGCGTGGTGTAGCGGCGAGTACCATCCTGAGCCGTCCAGGAGTCATTGACCAAGCGTCCGATAAGGAAAGCCCCGTCTCCCTTTTTGAGTTCGGCGGCCCATTCGGCCAGGTCCCTCCAGGCTTGCGCGTCTACGTAATGGGTCTTCTCCTGCTCCGCCCCCTTGCTGGTGAAGCGCTCGTTGACAGCCAGGGAGAAGCGGGTCACGGCAGTGCCTTGAGGGGTGTAGCGCAGCTCGGGGTCGCGGGTCAGGTTGCCCGCCAGCAGCACGTGGTTGAGCCCTTCACGCAGCCGAGACTGCCCACGGGCGTCGATGACGGTAAGGTCGCCCCGCTTGCCCTCCAAGCTCACCACCTCGAGCCGATCCGCCCGGATCTCCAGGCTGCTTTTCTTCTGCCCATCCTGTTCCCAGCTTCGGTACTCGAGCTTACCCTCTACCCACAAGGCGGTCCCGGCCTTGAGGCCATCCCCCCAAAACTCCGCCGCCTTGCCCAAGAGCTTCACCCGGTGATACCAGGCCAGCTCGCGGGTGTTGCCGGACTCGTCGGTGATGAGGTCGTTGCCCCCCAGGTTGAGCTCGAGGACAGCCAGGCCGCCAGGGGTATAACGCATCTCGGGGTCTTGGGTCAGGGTGCCAACCAGGTAAACGCGGTTCAAGCCTCTTGCCATATCCGTCACAGTCCTTTTCTGCTAGCGATGTACGTCTCGGTCTAGCGTCTACCCCGCAAGCGGTCTGCTTTTTCGGGGATTGCCAGATGGCTCTGGTAGGTCTGAGTGTGCATGATTTTTCCCCAAAATGCAATACCCCTGCTTGGGGGCGTAGAGACCTCAGACCCTTTGCGACTGAGATCTCTTGCTCACCTTGGCCTCTTGGCGCTCGCGTACGATCATCACCCGGCGTACGTTGTCGCGGATCAGGAGCTCTTTCTCAAGCGGGTTGGCCGCTTCCTTGTCCATCTCCACGGTGTACATCAAGAAGTAGCCTTCGCGGTCTTTCTCGATGGGGTACGCCAGGCGCCGATTACCCCATTCATCGAGGCTTTTGATGGTGGCCTTATGACGCTCGATGGCCGCCTGAATCTGGTCCTTCTCCAAGGCCACTTGGGTGGGATCGAGGTTAGGGTTGAGGATCACGTTGAGGTCGTACTGGGGCATACTCACCTCCTTTCCGCACATAACTCGGCCGACCTGAAATATCTTCAGGTCACGCGAGGTACAAGTATACCAAGGGCTAATGCTTTTGAGGAGGGTGTGGGCGTCAGATCAAGGGAGGGCGGGCCTCCTGCACGAACTCCCAAGCCATCTTCCAGCTCTGGCGCTCGAGCTCGAGGACCCGTTTGATCAGGCGGTCGAGCTCTGCCGGGTCGGCCTGGGCCACCATCTCTACGGCCAATCCGGACAGATCGCGCTGGAGGGCCTGTAGCTCAGGGGTGCTCCAGAGCTCGCTGCACTCGGCCAGTGGGCCCTCCTGGGGGTTGGCCCAGAACCAGGTGTCCAAAAATACCCGGTAAACCACCCAGTGCATCACGATCGCCACCGGATAGGGCTGGGCCTCGAGCTCTCGCAAGAAATCGAGGTACTCCTGGCGGCTGGGGTGGATGGGGGCGGAGAAGTCCAGCTCTTCATCGGCGCGGAGGACGTCTATTTCCTCCACGGCGGCCTGGATGGCCAGGGCCAGCACCCGGCGGTGGGGCTGGGGGGCCTTGCGTAGCAAGTGGACCAGGAAGCGCAACAAACCCTCGTCCCAGTGGTGGCACTGCTCGAGCCAACGCCTGGCCACCGCCGCGGGAACCCTTCCCGCCGCCAACAGCCGCACAAAGGGCTCATCCCTCAGGGCCATCCAGGCCTCGAGGTGGCGTTCGCGCAAAGCCAACAAAGGCTTCACGTCCTTAGAGTAAATTTATGCTCCGGCTATAAACGTAGCGCCTGATAAAGTTGCTCTCGGCCCCGGAAGGCCCGGAGCTATTCCTGGGCATACTCCCAAGCCATCCGCCACATGGCCTTCTCGTGAGCCAGCATCCGCTCCAGGTACTGCTCCAGCAGGGCTGGGTCGATCGCGGCCTCGGCCTCCAGGGCGATCATCTCCAAGTCGTGCAGCAGGGCTTGGAACTCGGGAAGGGTGCGGCGCTGCACCAACTCCGCCAGATAGACCCCCACCTGGCCGTCGCCGCCATGCGCCTGGGGTTTGTCCGCTAGCCAGACATCCACCAAACAGCGGTGCAACGCCCAGTGCAACACCGCCGCCAGCGAATAGGGTTGGGCCTCGAGCTCTTGTAAGTAGCGTAGATACTGCGTCACAGCGGGATGCGCAGGAACTGTCCAGTCCAGCTCCTGCATGTACAGCCAATCCAGCTCACGAGCAGTAAATACCGTCCCCAGCGCCAAGATCGAGCGGTGGGGTTGAGGCGCGCGAAGGAGCAAATCCGCCTGAAAAGCCAGCAGGCCCTCGAGGAAGAAATAGTTCTGGACCAGCCAGCGTCGGATGGCCCGCAAGCTCACCATACCGTCGCGCAAGGCCACCAAGAAAGGCTGCTGGGTCAGGCCCACCCAGGCCCGGGCGTAGCGGGAAAGTCGCTCCATCGGCTAATCTTACAAGCCCTGCTACCGGAACCCGCCCGCCTTAGCCGTCCAGGGCGTGGTAAAGCGCTGCCCGGAAGGCCTCTGGCGCGTCCATCCAGGGGTAGTGCCCAGCCCCCTCGAGCACCTCCAGGCTCCCTCCGGTCAGGTCGGCGACCCACTCGGCCTGTTCGGGATAGCTGGTGCCGTCCTTGGCCCCCACGATCACCGCCGGGGCCATGGGCGAATCGAGCAGATAGGGGGTGTAGTCCAGGTTCCACAACCCGTTGTAGACGAACATCTGCCCCGGGCCCTCGTTGCCCAGGATGCCCGACCCTTCGGCCAGCCACTCGTACTCGAGCCGGGAATGCTCGCTGGGGAACATCAGGGCGTCGAAGACTGCCTTGGGCTCGGTCTCGCGGAAGGCCTCGGCGAGGGCCAGCCTTGGGTCGGCAGGGGCTTCCGCGTCTGGCCGGCCGCGCAGGGCCAACGCCGAGCGGAACAGGCGGCGGGCCAGTTCCGGGTAGTTGATCCAGGGGGCCACCAGGATCAGGCCGTCCACGCGTTGGGAGTATTTGCGGGCGTACTCGAGCGCTACGACGGCACCGAAGCCGTGCGACAACAGGGTCCACTCGGCAATACCCAGCTCGCGGCGCAGGGCCTCGAGGTCTAGGACCAAGGCGTCGATGGTGAAAAGCCGGGGCTCGGGGGGCAACTCAGGGCTGCGGCCCGAGCCGCGCTGGTCGAAGTAGAGCACCCGGTAGCCCTCGAGGTCCTCGCCCACCCCTTCGCGGAAAGCGTAGGCGGATCCGCCGGGGCCACCGTGGAGGAAAGCGATCACCGGGGCGTCTTGTGGCCCGACGTCCTCAAGGTAAAGTTCGACCTCGCCGACTTGGATATAGCCGATCTCTTCGCGCATATCAATGGGGGTGGGTTTTAGCTTCGGAAGCCCTCTTCGAGCAACTCGAAACTCCAGGAGCGAACCTTCTCCAGCTTCGCCGTCTCCTCGACCAACTCGTCGCCAAACGCCCATACCTCGAGCAAATACAGCTCCTGCTCCGGGCGGTACAAAAGCCGATAGGGATGGGGAAACCTCCGGGCTATTGCCCGTAGGGCTTGCAGGTCTTTGCCCTCGACGAACAACACCCTCATCCTCTACCCCGGCTCCACAGGTGGTGGTAGTAGAGAATCTCGCAAGCCTCCTCCAGGCTGGTCATCAGCGAGTACGCCTTGAGCAAGGACTTCTCCGGGGTCTCCTGGGCGGCTTTGACGAAGGCCCCGTGGCCCCGCACCACGCACGCCGGGTGGGTTTTGAGGGCATCGGCCACAGCTTGGGCGGCTTCCTCGGTGGCCGAAGCGGTGGACGGGGAGACCACCGGAACCTCGGGGAGGTACGAGCGGCCCTCGAGGTCAATCGGCACGATCCGCTCAAGGTGGTAAGAAAGCACGATGGCAAAGCGCGGGTGGGCGTGCACCACCGCCTGGGCATCGGTCTGGCGATAGATGGCCCGGTGGATAACCCGCTCCACCGAGGCCCCCTGGTCTTTCTCGGGGTCGGGCTCGAGGGGAAGGGGCAGCAGGTCTTCGGGGGTGAGGTGAGCCTTTTGCGCCCCGCTGCGGGTGATCAGAAGGCCATCCGGGGTGCGCACGGAGTAGTTGCCCGAGGTGGCCGAGGCCATCCGGGCGGCGAACAGGTCAGCCCCGACTTGCTGAAAGGTGAGGAAAAGTTTAGCTTGCATATCCGCCCAAGGCAAGACCATTGTATCGGCTTTTGTCCCGCACCCGCGCACGGCCAAAGGGCCTCGAGCGCGCTCGAGGCCCTTTTTTCGGCTTTCAAGGCTTAGGCGTCCCTCCCGGTCGGCTGGCGGGTGAGCGGGATGCGACGCTGGTCGCGGTGAAGCGCGGGGGCTTGGTCGGCTTCCTTGCGGGCCTCCTCGATCCGGCGCAAGGTGCGCTCATCCACCACCTGGGTGTCGCGCACGTGGTCGGAGCCGGTCCCGGCGGGGATCAGCTTGCCTAGGATGACGTTTTCCTTGAGGCCGATGAGCTCATCTTTCTTCCCGGCGATGGCGGCCTCGGTAAGCACGTGGGTGGTGTGCTGGAAGGAAGCCGCGCTGAGCCAGCTCTTGGTAGAGAGGGCCGACTTGGTGACCCCCATCAATACCGGCTTCCAGGAAGCGGGCATCTTGCCCTCTTGCGCGAGCTTTTCGTTGGCCGCCTCGACGTCCCATTTCTCCAAGATCTGCCCTTCCAGGAAGCGACTATCGCCTGGATCGCCGATCTCCACGTACTTGAGCATCTGCCGCACGATGACTTCGATGTGCTTGTCGTGAAGCTTTACGCCCTGGGCGCGGTAGACCCGCTGGATCTCGTCCACCAAGTAGCGCTCGACGGCCTCAGGACCTTTGGCCTCCAAAAGCTGGTGGGGGTCTATCGCCCCGCGGGTGAGGGGCTGACCGGCCTCTACCGCATCGCCATCCTTGACGGTGATACGGGCCTCCTTGGGAACTTTGTACTCCTTCTGGAAGCCCTCGGAGGTCACGAAGATGCTGACCTTGTCCTCGCTCTCCTCGATCCGCACCGTGCCGTCAATCTCGGCGATGACCGCCCGAACCTTGGGGCGTCGCGCCTCGAAGAGCTCGATCACCCGGGGCAGACCCTGGGTGATGTCGGTGCCGGTAGCCACCCCGCCAGTGTGGAAGGTACGCATGGTGAGCTGGGTACCCGGCTCTCCGATGGACTCGGCAGCCACCACGCCCACCGTCTCGCCGATGTTGACCAGCTTGACCATGGATAGATCCCAACCATAGCATTGCTGGCAGACCCCGAAGCGGGTGCGGCAAGTGAGGGGGGAGCGCACCGCTACCTCCTCGATGAGGTTGGCCTCGGCGGCTTTGACGATGTGGTTGACGTCGTCGAGGGAGAGCTGGGTGCCCTCCTTGAAGGTCTTGCCGTTCACCTCGAATTCGCGGGCCACGGTGCGGCCATAGAGCCCCGACTCGATATCGGAGCGCTTGCGCAGGCGCTTGTTGCGGAAGGCCTCGTCGAACTGCAGGAGCGGGATGGTGATGTAGTCGGTGGTGCCGCAGTCGGCCTCGCGCACGATGACCTCGTGGGCCACGTCGTGCAGCTTGCGGGTGAGGTAGCCGGAGTCGGCGGTGCGCAAAGCGGTATCGGCCCCACCCTTACGGGCTCCGTGGGTGGAGATGAAGTACTCGAGCACCGTGAGCCCTTCGCGGAAGCTGGCCCGTACCGGAACCTCGATGGTCTCGCCCGAAGGCTTGGCCATCAAGCCGCGCATCCCTGAGATCTGGCGGATCTGCTGGGGGTTACCGCGGGCCTTGGACTGGCTCATCACGTAGAGCGGGTTGAAGGGGAAGTTCTCCTCGAAGTTCTTGAACACCGCCTGGGTGACCCGCTCGGTGGTCTCCGACCAGAGCTGGACGATCTGGGCGACGCGCTCCTCCTGGGTCATGAAGCCCAGTTCGAAGGCCTGCTCGATCTGGGCCAACTTGGCGTCGGCTTCCTCGAGGTACCGGCGCTTCTCCGGGGGGATCACCGCGTCGTCAATACCGATGGTGATGCCCGACTGGGTGGAGAGCACGAAGCCGTAGTATTTGAGGGCGTCCAGGAGCTTGGCGGTCTTCTCCACCCCCAAGAGCAAGAAGCTGCGGTAGACCAGATCCGACAGCGAGTTTTTCTCCTGGGCCACCTCGAGGTTGACCAGTTGCTGGGCCGCTTCGGGATCCTCTATGGCCTCAGCCACGATGCGCAGGAAGAGCATCCGGCCCGGGCTGGTCTCGAGCAGCTTGTCCCCCATCCGCACCGTCACCACATCCTGGTGGTCTACGATGCCGTTCTGCACCGCCAGCAAGGCCTCATCCACCGAGGCGAAGACGAACTTCATGCGCCCCAGGCTGGTCTCCTTCCCGGCGATCTTGATGGGGGCGTTGAGGGCGATCTCGCCCCGCTCGTAGGCGGCGTCGGCCTCCTCGAAGGACTGGAATTCCCGCCCGGCCCCTTTCTTTTCGCGGCGCAGCTGGGTGATGTAGTACAGACCCAGAATCACGTCGCGGGCGGGCTTGGCCACCGGGTCGCCGGAGGCTGGGCTGAGCAGGTTGTGGGCCGAGAGCATCTGGATGCGGGCCTCGGCCTGGGCATAGCTCGATAGCGGCACGTGCACGGCCATCTGGTCGCCGTCGAAGTCGGCGTTGAAGGCCTCGCACACCAAGGGGTGGAGCTGGATAGACTGGCCCTCGACCAGCACCGGCTGGAAGGCCTGGATGCCCAGGCGGTGCAGGGTGGGGGCACGGTTCAGGAGCACTACCTTGCCGTGGATGACCTCCTCCAGAGCGTCCCAGACCTCGTCTTTGATATCGCGCTGGCGCTCGAGCATCTTACGGGCCGACTTGATGTTGTTGGCAATGCCCTTTTCCTCCATCCGCTTGAGCAAGAAGGGCTTAAAGAGCTCGAGGGCCATCCGCTTGGGCAGGCCGCACTGGTGCAGCTTGAGCTGGGGGCCTACCACGATCACCGAGCGGCCGGAGTAGTCCACGCGCTTGCCCAGCAGGTTCTGGCGGAAGCGGCCCTGCTTGCCGGAGAGGATGTCGGTCAGCGAGCGTAGGGCGCGGTCGGAGCCAGGGTTGGTGACCGGGGTGCCGCGCCGCCCGTTGTCCAAAAGGGCGTCCACGGCTTCCTGGAGCATCCGCTTCTCGTTGCGGATGATCATCTCCGGCGCTCCCTGGGCAAGGAGCTTCTTGAGCCGGTTATTGCGGTTGATAAGGCGGCGGTAGAGGTCGTTGAGGTCGCTGGTGGCAAAACGCCCACCGTCCACCTGCACCATCGGGCGCAAATCCGGCGGCAACACCGGCACCGCCTCCAGAATCATCCACTCGGGACGGTTGCCGGAGTCGCGGAAGGCCCGCGCCACTTCCAGACGCTTTCTGGCTTTAGCCCGCTTAGCCCGGCTAGGGTGCTTCATCTCGGCCTCGAGCTCGGCCTCGAGCACCGCCAAGTCCAACTCTTTCAGCAAAGTCTGGATGGCCTCGGCCCCCATGCGGGCATCGATATCGTAGCTCTCGATGACCCGCACGGCCATGCGCACCAAATCCACCTCGACCCGACCGTAGATCTCGCTTTTTACCTTTCCGCCGTCGGCCAGGCCGTCCCCGGGAGAGACCCGATCGCCGTTGGTCACCTCGACATCGTCCTCGAAGGGGTAGAGCTTGGCCTTCATGACCACGATGGAGGCGGGCTCGTGCAGATGGACCACCCCATCTGACTCAGCGTAGATCTCCTCCTCCGCGTCGATGGCCCCCACCAGCTTCTCCCCCTTGCGGACTTGCATCCCCTCCGAAACCAGCACGTGCATGTGGGGCTGGAGGGGGTAGTCCTTGGCCTGGCTCCACTCGAGGGTCAGCGAAAGCTCGACTTCCTTCTTACCGGAGGCCTCGAGCTCCGAGACCCGCAGCGTCCGGGGCATGCGGATCAGGCCCTTACCCTCAGCGATGACCTCTCCCTTGGAGACCAGTTCGCCCTCTCCCACCTTGGGCTTGAAACCCACCGGCAGGAAGTACACCACCGAGACCGTGCCGGTGTCGGGGTCTACGATCTTGAGCAGCGAACCCTCTTCGAACTCGACGATCTGCACCGCACCGGAGTCCTCGCTTTTGAGCTGGTACTTATCGGAGAGTTCAGCCAAGGGTTCACCGGGGCGGTAGCTTTTCTGCTCGATCCAGGCCTCGCGAGGCAGGCTCAGGTGGGCCCGCTCGCGCTGGGTGTATTCCACCCGGATGCGCCGCGGGAAGCGGAAAAAGGCCAGCCCGTCCATCTTGCTCTGCACCCCAGGGGCCAGCTCCTGGCCGCGCTTGACCTCCTCCCCGTCCTTGATGAGGGCATCCACCCCCACCGGGATGGAATAGGTCTCCTGCTTGCCAAAGCGCAGTTCGCGGTACTCTTCGTCGGTAAGGAGCTGGCGCTTTTGCACCGGCTGCCCACCCAGCATGGCCCCCTTGGGATCGATGGTGATGTACTTGGCGAAGTAGAGGACCTGCTCGAGTTCCTGCGCGGAGAGGTCGAGCAGGGTGCCGATCTTGGAGGGCACGTCTTTGACGTACCAGATGTGGGCTACCGGGGTGGCCAGCTCGACGTGGCCCATGCGGTAGCGGCGCACGATGGATTTGGTGACCTCCACCCCACAGCGCTCGCAGACCTTGCCCTCGAAACGCTGGCGCTTGTACTTGCCGCAGGAGCACTCATAATCCTTGATGGGGCCGAAGATGCGCTCGTCGAAGAGGCCGTCGCGCTCCGGGCGAAGGGTGCGGTAGTTGATGGTCTCGGGCTTTTCCACCTCGCCGTAGCTCCACTGACGGATCTTCTCCGGGGCAGCCAGGGCGATGCGTACTTTTCTGACTTCTCGTTTCATGCGTCCCCCGTTTATCGCTTAGAGGCTAGGCCTTCGAAAATGTCCAGGTTCCGGTCGTTCTCGTCGTAGGTCTCAACGTCCAACCCCAACGACTGCAGCTCTTTGACCAACACCCGGAAGGATTCCGGCACGCTGGCGGTAGGCACGTCCTCTCCCTTCACCACGGCTTCGTAGGCGGCGTTACGGCCTTCGATATCGTCGGATTTGAGGGTGAGGATCTCCTGTAGGGTGTGCGATGCCCCATAGGCCTCGAGCGCCCATACCTCCATCTCGCCGAAACGCTGTCCACCGAACTGGGCCTTGCCGCCCAAAGGCTGCTGGGTGATGAGCGAGTAGGGGCCGGTGCTGCGGGCGTGCATCTTGTCCTCAACCATGTGGTAAAGCTTCATGATGTACATCACCCCGACCACGATGGGGGCCTCGATGGGCTCGCCGCTACGCCCGTCGTAAAGGATGCTCTTGCCCTGCTGGGCTACTTGGCGCAGCTGCCCTTCGGCATCCAGGCTGTCGTCCACGATGCCGAGCTTGGCCGCCCGCGCCAGCACCTCTTGCTCGCGGCGGTCCAGGCCATAGCCCTCGGCCTTGCGCCGGGCCCACTTCTGGTCGAACGCCTCGCCCAAGAGGTTCTTGATCTCTTCCTCGGTCGCCCCGTCGAAGACCGGGGTTATGAAGCGTAGGCCCAAGTCGAGCCCGGCGATGCCCAGGTGGGTCTCGAGGATCTGCCCCAGGTTCATCCGGCTGGGCACGCCCAAGGGGTTCAGCACGATGTCCACCGGCGTCCCGTCGGGCAGGTGAGGCATATCCTCGGGCGGGAGGATCTTGCTGACCACGCCCTTGTTCCCGTGGCGGTTGGCCAGCTTGTCCCCCACCTGGAGCTTGCGCTTTTGCGCCACGTAGACCCGCACCACCTCGCGCACCCCGGGCTTGAGCTCGACGCCGGGGTCGCCGCGCTTGAGCCGCAACGAGCGCACCACTATGCCGCCCTCGCCGGGGGGGACCCGCAACGAGGTGTCCTTTACGTCGCGGGCCTTCTCGCCGAAGATCGAACGCAGCAGCCGCTCCTCGGGGGTGGGCTCGGTCTCGCCCTTGAAGCTGGTGCGGCCCACCAGGATATCGCCTGGCTTGACCTCGGCCCCGGTACGCACCACGCCGTCTTCGTCAAGGTCGCGCAGGGCGGCTTCGGAGAGGTTGGGGATGTCGCGGGTGATCCGCTCGGGACCCAACTTGGTATCGCGGGCTTCGATCTCGTAGCGCTCAATATGGATCGAGGTGTAGAAGTCCCTGCGCAGCAGGTCCTCCGAGATCACGATGGCATCCTCGTAGTTATAGCCGTCAAAGGGCATGATGGCTACCAGGACGTTCTGCCCCAAGGCCAACCAGCCCTCCTCCGATGCCGGACCATCGGCCAGGAGGTCGCCTTTTTTGACCCGCTGCCCCACCTCGACGCGGGGGCGCTGGTCGAGCGCGGTCCCCTGGTTGGAGCGCACGAAGCGGCGCAGATAGTATTCATACTCGCCCTTATCGTCGCCCTTGACGACGATCTTGTCCCCCGAGACCGACTTCACCACCCCGTCCACCTCGGAGTAGACCGAGGTTAGGGAATCGCGCACCACGCGCTCTTCTATCCCGGTCATCACGATAGGGCTCTGGGCTCGGATCAGGGGCACGGCCTGGGCCTGCATGTTCGAACCCATCAGCGCCCGGTTGGCGTCGTCGTGCTCGAGGAAGGGGATCAGGTTGGTGTTCACCGAGAAGACCTGTTTGGGCGAGACGTCCATGTACTCCACGTCCTCGGGCCGCACGATCACCGGGTCGCCCTTGCGCCGACAGACTACCCGGTCGGTTTCGATGCGGCCCCCCTCGCCCACAGGGGTGTTAGCCTGGGCGATGAGATAGCGATCCTCTTCGGAGGCGGTCATGAAGACCACTTCCTGGGTGACGCGACCGTTTTCGACCTTGCGGTAGGGAGTAAGGATAAAGCCCAGCTCGTTGATCCGCCCGTAAGCGGCCAGCGAGGAGATGAGGCCGATGTTCGCCCCTTCCGGCGTCTCGATGGGACAGATGCGCCCGTAGTGGGTACGGTGCACGTCGCGCACGTCGAAGCCGGCCCGCTCGCGGGTCAGGCCGCCCGGCCCCAAGGCCGAGATGCGGCGCTTGTGGCGCAGCTCGGAGAGCGGGTTGGTCTGGTCCTTGAACTGGCTGAGCTGGCTCCTGCCGAAGAACTCGCGGATGGCGGCCACCAGCGGGCGGTTATTCACCAACTTGGCCGGGGTCGCGCTCTCGGGGGTGCCCAGCAGCATCCGCTCGCGCACCCCGCGGGCCAGGCGGGAAAGGCCCACCCGGAACTGGTCGGCCAGCAGCTCGCCTACCGTGCGGATGCGGCGGTTGCCCAGGTGGTCGATGTCGTCGGACTCGAAGCCCTCTCGCCCCGATTGCAGACCAAATAGGTATAGCAACACCTGCAGCAAGCCCTCATCCTTGAACTCCCCGTTCTCAAATTTGATGAGGGTGCGCCCCGAAAGCTCCATGCCGAGCTTGGTGTTGGCCTTGTAGCGCCCGGCCTCGCCCAAGTCATAGCGGCGGGGGTCGGAGAGCAGCGAGTGCAGATAGGTGATGGCCTTATCGCGCTTGGGGGGATCGCCGGGACGCAGCTCGGTGAAGAGCTTGAGCAGGCTCTCCTCTACCCCCATCTCGAATACCTTGTTGCCCCGGTAGGCCGCCTCGAGGATCCCCGGAGCCAGTTCGGGGTAGTCTTTGAGTTCGCGCGCAAGCCCTTCGGCGGTGTAGCCCAGCACCCGGAGCAGCAAAGCCAGCGGGAACTTCTTCTTATTGACCTTCATCACCACCATCCCCGACTGCTCAAACTCGAGGTCAATCCAGGGACCGCGCTTGGGCAGCGGGATCACCGAAGCCACAAACCTGCCGGGCCGGGCCTGGTCGGGGGTGAAGTACACCCCCGGCGAGCGGTGGATCTGCGAAACGATGACCCGGTCGGCCCCGTTGATGATGAAGGAACCATCCTCGGTCATGAGGGGTAAATCCCCCAAAAAGACCTCGTCCTCCTTGATGAGGCCGGTGTCCTTGTGAATGAGTTGCAGTTTGGCGTACAGGGGGGCCTGGTAGGTCAGGTCCTTCTCCCGGCACTCGTCCTGGTCAAAGGGGGGCTCGGCCAGGCGGTACTCGAGGAAGTCCAGCACCAGCCCGCCCCGCCCCTTCTCGCCCTCCTCGATGGGAAAGGTCTCCTTGAAGGCGGCTTGAAGGCCGAGGTTTTGCCTTTGGTGGGGTGGAGTGTTGAGTTGTAACGCTTTTCTAAAGCTGTCTACTTGGATCTCGGTGAGGGTGGGTAGGGGGATAACCTCTTCAATCCGTCCAAACCGCTGGCTCTTCATGCACGCTCCTTGCCTTTACGCTTTCTTCGCGCCAAGGTTTTCCTCGCCCCGCTGGGGGACGTCTGGTTGGGACGTAAGCTGAACAGGGTTCTCCGGCGAGGGCTACCCCCCGTCGGTGCTGGTTCTTACGTTGGCCTTACGGATATCCCGAAAAGGCACAAAGGCTAGAATAACATACCCCCTTCGTGCCGCAAAGAGCACTAGGCTCCAATTCCTCTACTTAGGCTCAAGTTTAACACATTCCCCTTTAGGGCTTTGGTGTGGAAATCCCTATTTGGCCCACATGCGCTAAGCCACCGGTAAAAACCCCCTGGGTCCAGGCCCAGGGGATTCATGGCGAAGCTGGCTGTTTGCGCCTTATTTCAGCTCGACCTTGGCGCCAGCGTCCTCGAGCTGCTTCTTGATCTTCTCGGCCTCCTCCTTGGAGACCCCTTCCTTGATCACGCCGCCCTGCTCGGTGAGGTCCTTGGCTTCCTTGAGGCCCAGGCCGGTGATGGCGCGGACCTCCTTGATGACGTTGAGCTTGTTAGCCCCGGCCTCCTTGAGGATCACGTCAAACTCAGTTTTCTCCTCAGCCGCCGGAGCAGCGGCAGCAGCGGCACCGGGAACCGCGGCCACGGCCACCGGAGCGGCGGCGGTCACCCCCCACTCTTCCTTGAGCTCGTCGATGAGTTGCTTGAGTTCCAGTACGGTCGCGCTAGAGAGCTGTTGCTTGATCGCAGCGATATCCAAAGCCATGGTCTTTACTCCTTATAGGCTACGCGCACAAGGCGCGTCCAAAGCTTAGGCCGCCTCCTGTTTGGCGACGAAAGCCTCCAAGATGCCGACGAATTCCTGCGCCTTTCCACCCAGCACGCCCACCAAATTGCTCATGGGGGCCGAGAGCACGCCCACCAGTTCGGCGCGCAATTCGGCCTGGCTGGGGAGGTCGGCCAGGGCTTCGACTTGCTTGGCGTCCAGCGCCTGCCCCGAGAGCAGCCCCGACTTAAACCTGGGGATGCCTTTGTCGTTCGTCTTGGCGTACTCCTTGAGGGCCTTGGCCGCGGCGGCGGGTTCCTTGAAGATCACCACCGCCGAAGGCCCAGTGAGCCCCTCGAGCTCAGGCAAGCCCAAGTTGCTCAAGGCTTTGCGGATCAGGGTGTTTTTGGCGACGATCAGCTCACCGCCTTTTTCCCGCAAAGCCCTGCGGAGCTTACCGGTAGGCCCCGCCTCGAGCCCTTGATAGTCCACCAAGAAGAACGAGCCTTCGGCTTCCCTGAGGGTCGCCGTGAGCGCCTCGAGATGTTCGATGTTGCGCTGACTAGGCACGTATCCTCCTCGACTTTTTTGGTTTTGAGAGTGGGGGCTCCCAACTGTTGCGGCGAAAAACGCTTCCCCTCGAGCGCCTCGGCGAGATGTTTAAGGCCCTGGGCCCCTCGCTGTCTTAGGCCACCCCTACGGGTGCCAAGAGGAAAGTATAGCCAGGCCCTAAGGGAAAGGCAAGGGGGGTGGAAGCGCCAGCGAGGGGCCGGTGCCCTGGTGACTTGATTCGTGCTGACTCAGACGTCGTACGTCAAACGTCATACGTCATACGAAGGGGATCGTCCCCTAGGTGTACGGCGGCACGCCGTCCCGATAGGGGATCGCCCCCTAGGTGTACGGCGGCACGCCGTCCCAAAGGGGATCGTCCCCCGCGTTTAGCGTTTAGCGTTTTGCGTTTAGCGTCTCGCGTCTTGCGTTTGGCTATCGAGCCGCCCCAGCAACCTCTTCGGCATCTTGCAGACCATGGTGTAGGCCGGGTCGAAGACGTTGCCCAGCTCGTAGCGCACGCCCTGGCCCATCAGCAAGGAGGCGTGGGCGGGCTCGAGCCCGTAGACCGTCTCCAGCCAGCGCAGCATCTCGCTGGTGGCGTGCTGTACACACTGGTCGAGCGGGCGGGCATTGCCCACGGTGAAGATGCACTCTTCGTTCTCGCCCCGTGGCCAGAAGATGCGCTGGCCCTTGAGGAGCTCGAGCGAGAACTGCACCTCCATGGAGATCTCGATGCCGGTTCCGGCGATCTCCCCGTCGCCCTGCAGGGCGTGGCCGTCGCCCAGGAAGAACAGCGCCCCCGGCTCGAACACGGGAAAGTACACGGTCACGCCCGCGCGAAAGCCGCGGTAGTCCATGTTGCCGCCGTGGGGGCCGGAGGTGGCGGTGGAGATGGCCTGGCCGCCCTCGGGGGCCACACCGAAGCAACCCAGCATGGGCTCGAGCTCGAGCTCGAAGCCGTGCAGGGGGCTCGCGGGATGGTCGAGCCGGGCAACCCCGACCTCGGCGTCTACAGCCCAGTTCCAGCGCTCGCTGAAGTCGCCCGAGCGGGCCAACTCGGTCAGGTGCTCGGGCTCGAGCACGTTGGGCGCCAGCCACACCCCGGACCAGCCGCGGCAGCGGTTGGGGGTGAGGCGCTCGAGGCGCACCACCAGGGTATCGCCGGGTTCGGCCCCCTCCACGAAGAAGGGGCCGGTCATGGGGTTGCCAGGGGGTGTCACCCGCCGGTCGTGCTGGTCGAAGCCGCGGGCGTCCACGCAGGTGGTGATTACGGTATCTCCGGGGGCGACCTTCAGGACGGGGGCGTGGGGGCCCAAGGTGTGGTGATAGTGGTCGGGAGCAAAGCGATGGGTAGCCATACAGGGATAGCATATAAAGCGTATGTCCACCGCAGCGGAGCACAAAACCCCAAGCCGCTTCATCGGCAAGCCTATCCAGCGGCTCGAGGATGGCAAGTTCATCACCGGCAAGGGAACCTACCTCGACGACCTGGCCCCCGCAGGCACCCTGCACCTGATGCTGGTGCGCAGCCTCTACGCCCACGCCCGCATCAAAGGGATCGACGCCCGCGAGGCGCTGGAGGTGCCCGGCGTGCTGGCGGTCTACACCGCCCTCGACCTGCCCGAGCTATACGCGCCGGGCTCGGGTGGGCGCGAGGCCAAGGTGGTGCGGCACCCCGTGTTGGCCAAGGATTACGTGCGCTACACGGGCCAGCCGGTGGCGGCGGTGGTGGCGACCTCGAGGGAAAGCGCCCAGGACGCGCTGCAACGGGTCTACGTGGACTACGAGGCCCTGGAGGCGGTGACCGACCCGCTACAGGCTATGCAGGAGGGCACGCTGGTACACCCTGAACTGGGCACCAACCACGCCCTCCAGCGCAGGACCAGCGCTGGGGACGTGGCCGAAGCCTTCGCCAAAGCCCATCGCGTGGTGGGGGCGCGGATGGTGCAGCAGCGCCTAGCGCCCAGCCCGATGGAGCCGCGCGGCGTACTGGCGGCCTGGGACGGGATTCGCGAATCGCTCACGATCTGGTCCAGCACCCAGATGCCCCACGATCTCCGAAGCGCCATAGCCGAGGCGCTGGGCCTGGCCGAGAACCAGGTACGGGCCGTGACCCCGGACGTGGGCGGGGCCTTCGGGGCCAAGATCAACATCTACCCGGAGGAAGTCCTGGCGGCCTACCTCACGCGCATTCTGGGCAAGCCGGTTAAATGGGTGGAGAGCCGCAGCGAGAGCTTTGTGGCGACCATCCACGGGCGGGCCCAGGTGGCCGATCTGGAAATGGCCCTGGACGCGGAAGGCAAGATCCTGGGCCTACGGGGCCGGGTGGTGGCCGACCTGGGGGCCTACATCCTCGAGACCACCCTGGGCAACGCCCCGGGTACCATTCTGATGCTGCAAGGCCCCTACGAGATCCCAGCCATCGACCTCGAGCTGGTCTCGGTCTACACCCACGCCACCCCCACCGGGGCCTACCGGGGCGCCGGGCGGCCCGAGGCCACCTACTACCTCGAGCGCCTGATGGACATGGCCGCGCGCGAGCTGGGGCTCGATCCCGCCGAAATACGGCTCAGGAACCTGATCCAAGGGCCTTTCCCCTACAAGACCCTCACCGGGGCCAAGTACGACAGCGGAGCCTACCCCGAGACCCTGCGAAAGCTGCTCGAGCTCACCGATTACCCCGCCTTACGGGCCGAGCAGGCCCGGGCACGGGCCGAGGGCCGCCTGCTGGGCATCGGGCTTTGTGTCTACGTGGAGATCACCGGCTATGGCTGGGAGACCGGCGGGGTGCGGATCAACCCCGACGGCAGCGCGGTGGTCTTCACCGGCACCTCGCCCCACGGCCAGGGCACGGGGACCGGCTTCGCTCAGATCGTGGCCGAGCGGCTGGGCATCCCCCTCGAGCGCATCAGCATCGTACAGGGCGACACCTTGGCAGTCCCCTTTGGCCAGGGCACCGCCGGCAGCCGCACGCTGTCGGTGGGGGGCTCGGCCATTCTGAACGCGGCGGAGAAGGTGGCCGAGAAGGTGCGGCGCATCGCCGCCCACCTGCTCGAGGCCGCCCCCGAGGACATCGTCCTCACCGAGGGGGGTTGGGGGGTGCAGGGCACCGATAGGGCGGTGAGCCTCGAGCAGGTCGCCCAGGCGGCCTACAACCCGCGCAAGCTGCCCCCAGATTTGGAGCCGGGGCTCGAGGGCCAGGCTACCTTCAACCTCAAGGAGGCCAACTACCCCTTCGGCGCTCACCTGGCCCTGGTCGAGCTCGACCGCGAGACCGGGCAGGTGCGGGTGCTGCGCTACGTGGCCCTCGACGACGTGGGGGTGGTGGTCAACCCCCTGCTGGTCCAGGGGCAGCAGCAGGGCGGGGTAGCGCAGGGGCTCGGGCAGGCGCTCTACGAGGGCATCCGCTACGACGAGACCGGGCAGAACCAGAGCGCGAGCTTGCTCGAGTACAACCTCCCCCGCGCCGACCAGGTGGTATGGGTGGAGGCCCACCGGGGCAACACCCCCTCCCCTACCAACCCCCTGGGGGCCAAGGGCATTGGCGAGGCGGGCACCATCGGGGCCACGCCCACCATCGTCAATGCGGTGATGGACGCGCTGGGCCTCAAGCACCTCGACATGCCGCTCACCCCCGAGAAGGTCTGGCGGGCCCTGCGGCAAGGGCAGGGGTAGACTGTCAGCTATGACAACCCGAGCCGACCTGGCCGCGCTGGACCAGAGCGACCCCTTAGCCCGCAAGCGCGAGGAGTTCTTCGTCCCCGAGGGCCTGATCTACCTCGACGGCAACTCGCTGGGAGCCCTGCCCAAGGCGGTGATAGGGCACCTCGAGCACGTGGTGAAGGAGCAGTGGGGCCGCGACCTCATCACGAGTTGGAACAAGCACGGCTGGATCGACCTTGCCGAACGCGTAGGCGCCAAGATCGCCCGCTTGATCGGGGCCGAACCCGACGAGGTGGTGGCCGCGGACTCCACCAGCGTCAACCTCTTCAAGGTGCTGCTGGCCGCGCTCAAGCTGCGCCCCGAGCGCCCGGTGATCGTCTCCGACATCGACAACTTCCCCACCGACCTCTACATCGCGCAGGGGGTCAACCAGCTCCTGGGCGGGCGCTACGAGCTGCGGCTGGTGAAGAAGGACCAGCTCGAGGCCGCCCTCGATGAGCACACGGCGGTGCTGATGCTCACCGAGGTGGATTACCGCAGCGGCTGGCGCTACGACATGGCCGCCCTGACCCGGCTGGCCCAGCAGAAGGGCGCCCTGGTGATCTGGGACCTGGCCCACAGCGCGGGGGCCTTCCCGGTGCGCCTCAACGCCTGCAACGCCGACTTCGCGGTGGGCTGCGGCTACAAGTACCTGTGCGGCGGGCCGGGTGCCCCGGCCTTCCTCTACGTGGCCCGGCGGCACCAGAGCGCGGTCCTGCCCTTTCTCAGCGGCTGGATGGGTCACCGCGCCCCCTTCGCCTTCGACCCCTTCTACGACCCCGCCGAGGGGGTCCAGCGCATGAAGGTGGGCACCCCGCCGGTGCTGAGCCTCTCCGCGCTGGACAAGGCCCTGGAGGTCTTCGCCGACGTGGACATGGAGGAGCTGCGGCGCAAGTCGCTGCGCCTGGGCGATGTGTTCATCGAGCGGATGGAGCCCCTGTGCCGGCGCTACGGCTTCGAGCTCGTCACGCCCCTCGAGCCCGAGCGCCGGGGCAGCCAGGTGGCCTACGCCCACCCCGAAGGCTACGCTATCATGCAGGCCCTCATCGCCGAAGGCGTGATCGGGGATTTTCGCGCTCCCAACATCCTGCGCTTCGGCTTCACCCCGCTCTACCTGCGCTACCAGGAGGTGGCCGAGGCGGTGGAGCGGCTCGAGCGGGTGATGAGCCGGGAACTGTGGAAGGCCGAGCGCTTCCGCGAGCGGGCCAAAGTCACCTGATTCCCCTGAGGTTCCAGCATGAATAAACCCAATCCTGCCGAAGGTGCCTACACCGACTTCAAGAACAGCCTGTCCTATGGCGATTACTTGGCCCTTGACGAGCTGCTCTCGGCCCAGCGCCCCCTCACCCCAGCCCACGACGAAGTGCTGTTCATCGTCATCCACCAGGTCTCGGAATTGTGGATGAAGCTCATCATTCACGAGCTCGAGGGCGCGATGCAGCTTCTGAAGCAGGGGGTCATCGACCCCTCGCTCAAGATGCTCACCCGGGTCTGCCGGGCCCAGGAACAGATGACCAGCGCCTGGGAAGTGCTCAAGACCATGACCCCCAGCGATTACCTCGAGTTCCGCTCCGCTTTCGGGCAGGCCTCGGGCTTCCAGTCCTACCAGTACCGCCTCATCGAGTTCCTGCTGGGCAACCGCAACCCCTTCATGATGCGGCCCCACGAGCACCGGCCCGACCACCACGCGCTGCTGCAAGACGCCCTGAGCTCCCCCAGCCTCTACGACCTGTCCCTGCGCCTTTTGGCCCAGCGGGGCTTCACAATTCCTGCCGAGGTGCTGGAGCGCGACTTCGCCAAGCCCTACGAGCCCAACCCAGCGGTGCTTCAGGCTTGGCTCGAGGTCTACCGTAACACCCTCGAGCACTGGGACCTCTACTACCTGGCCGAGAAGCTCATCGACGTGGAGGATAACTTCCGCCGCTGGCGCTTCAATCACCTCACCACCGTCGAGCGCATGATCGGCCACAAACGCGGCAGCGGGGGCACGGCGGGGGTGGGGTATCTGAAAAAGGTGCTTGAGGTGGTGCTCTTCCCCGAGCTGTGGCAGGTGCGCACGGAGCTATAAACGCCGCCGGCACAGCCGTAACAGGCTGTGCCGGGCATCCGAGCAACCCCTAGGCGTAGGGGTTCACCCGGATCGAGGGGCCCATGGTGGTGGTGATGTAGACGCTGCGCAGAAAAGTCCCTTTGGCGCCCTCAGGCTTAGCCCCCTCCACCGCGCGGATAAAAGCCCGCAGGTTCTCGGCGATCTTGTCCGGGGTGAAGCTGGCCTTGCCGATGGGGGCGTGGACCACCCCGGTCTTGTCGTTGCGGAACTCGATCCGACCGGCTTTGATCTCGCGCACGATCTCGGCGATGTTGAAGCCCACCGTCCCAGCCTTGGGGTTGGGCAGCAGGCCACGCGGACCGAGCACTCGGCCCAGCTTGGAACCCACCGCACCCATCACGTCCGGGGTGGCGACCACCGCGTCGAAGTCGGAGCGGCCCGCCAGGATCTCCTGGATGATCTCCTCCCCGGCGGCGATGTCGGCTCCGGCGTCGCGGGCCTCGATGATCTTATCGCCCTTGGCGATGGCCAGCACCCGCACGCTGCGGCCTGTGCCGTGGGGCAGGGCCACGGTAGAGCGCACGTTCTGGTCAGACTTACGCGCGTCGATGCCGAGCTTGATGTGGGCCTCGACGGTCTCGTCAAAACGAGCCGACTTGATCTCAGGGATCAGCTTGGCCGCCTCCTCGATGGAGTAGACCTTGTTGGGGTCAATCTTCTCCAGCAAAGCGCGGTAGCGTTTGCCGTGCTTAGGCATGGGGCACCCCCGTCACTTCCAGGCCCATCGAGCGGGCCGAACCGGCGATCATGCGGGCGGCGGCCTCGAGGTCGGTGGCGTTCATGTCGGGCAGCTTCTGCTTGGCGATGGCCAAGCACTGCTCCCAGGTGATCTTCCCGGCCTTTTCACGCCCGGCTTTCTGGCTGCCTTTCTCGATCCCCGCAGCCTTGCGAATGAGGTACGAAGCGGGTGGGGTTTTAGTGATGAAGGTAAAGCTGCGGTCGGAGTAGATGGTGATCTCCACCGGCACGATGGCATCGCCCATGCTGGCCGAAGCCGCGTTGAACTGCTTGACGAACTCCATGATGTTTGCGCCGTGCTGCCCCAAAGCCGGGCCGACGGGCGGCGCAGGTGTAGCTTTTCCAGCCGGAAGCTGGAGTTTAACGATGGCGTTGATCTTCTTCATTTATTCTCCTTTTGGCTCCCTCTAAATTCGAGGTGTTATCGCCCATACCTTAGCGATCAACCCTAAGCACGAACGACCTGGGCAAAATCGAGCTCCACCGGGGTCTCGCGCCCAAAGATGCTGACCAGTACCTTGACCTTCTGGCGCTCCAGGTTGACTTCGCCCACCACACCGGTGAAGTCTGCGAAGGGACCGCTCACCACCCGCACCACGTCGCCTTCCTTGAAGGAGACCTGCGGCTTGGGGGCTTCCTTCTTCCCCGCCAACCCGCTGGCCTCGAGGATGTGCTGCACCTCGTCGGGGGTAAGCGGAACCGGGCGAGTAGCGGTACCGACGAACCCGGTCACGCCAGGGGTGCCCCGCACCGCCTCCCAAGCCTCGTTGACCTCGGCAGGGTCGTCTCCCATGTCCATCTGTACGAAGACGTAACCGGGAAACAGCTTACGGCGCACCACCTCTTTCTTGCCGCCGTCGCGGTGCTCGACCACCTCTTCGGTCGGGATCAGGACTTGGTAGATCAGGTTGCCCATGTTGAGCGCGGCGACCCGCTTCTCGAGGTTAGCTTTGACCTTGTCCTCGTACCCTACGTAGGTGTGGACGGCGTACCATTCGATGCTCATAAGCCCGCCTGCCTTACCTGCTGATGAAGCTGATGAGGTTGCGGAAGATCAGATCGTAAAGGCCCAACACCACCATGAAAAAGGCCGTCACTAGCAGGATGACCTCGGTGGACTGGACGATCTCTTGACGGGTGGGCCAGGTGACCCGGGAAAGCTCGGCCCGCGACTCGCGGAAATAGTTCACCACGCGCTGGGGAAAGCTCCGCCGGGGGGTGAGCTCGCTCTTCTCGGCCATTAGACTTTGACTTCCTTATGGACGGTGTGCTTTTTGTCCCAGGGGCAGTATTTGCGCAGCTCGAGCTTACCGCTGCTGTTGCGCCGGTTCTTCTCGGTGGCGTAGTTGCGACGCTTGCACTCCGTGCACTCGAGCAAGATCTTGATGCGGATATCGCTAGCCATACGTTCACCTTCTCTGGCGCGGCTGCGCCGTGTGCACCCAGCCGGGTACCCGGCTGGGTGCATATCTTTTTATTTTACTCCAGGATCTTGGTCACGACGCCCGCACCCACGGTGCGTCCACCTTCCCGAATGGCAAAGCGCAGCCCTTCCTCCAAGGCAATCGGCTTGATCAGCTGCACCGTGAAGGTGATGTTATCCCCAGGCATCACCATCTCCACACCCCCCGGCAGCGTCACATCCCCCGT